>JANNVG010000317.1:0-2213 GCA_031414395.1 Fimbriiglobus sp. | reverse complement strand
GGGGGGGGGGGGGGGTGTCCCGGGGTTTCTTTTCCCTGCGGGGGCCCCCCCCCCCCGCCCCCCCCCCGGCCATTGGAGTTACTTTCATGCGGTGGGTGGTGGGCATCGACGAAGCCGGGTACGGGCCGAACCTCGGCCCGCTGGTGCAAGCCGCCGCCGCCGTGCGCCTGCCCGCCGACGACCCGGCCGGGTGGGACGCCCTGCGGCCGAGCGTGCGGAAGGCGGCCCGCGGGGCGAAAGACCCGCGGCTGGTGGTGGACGACTCCAAGCGGGTGTACTCGGGCGTGAACGCCCTGGAGAAGCTGGAGCGGAACACCCGTGGGCTGTTCGGCCTGCTCGATCCGACGGCCGGCGAGCTGTTCCGCCAGGTGGCGCTCGACTGGTGCGTCGGCGACCTGACTGGCGAAGCGTGGTTCGACCCCACTGCCGTCGCACCGATTGCCACCACCGCCGACGCCATCCGCAAGCACGTCGCCCACTTCGCCCAGACGTGCCCGGACGGGATCACGTTCAAGTCGCCGCTCGCGGTGGTCACGCCCGCCCCGCGGTTCAACCGCGTGGTCGAGGCCAGCGGCACGAAGGGCACACTGCTGGCGCAGGGGCTGATCGACCTGCTCCGCGTGACGCTGGCCACCCTGCCGCGCGACGAGAGCGTGATCGTGCTGTGCGACAAGCAGGGCGGGCGGAACTTCTACGGCCCGCTGTTGCAGGAGGCGTTCCCCGAGGCCCGCGTGCTCGCACAGTTGGAATCGAACGGCGAGAGCCGCTACCAGATCGACGGGCTGGGGCGGGTGGTGGCGGTGACGTTCCGGCCGAAGGCGGACGGCGACAGCGTCGCGGTGGCGGCGGCGAGCATGGTGTGCAAGTACCTGCGGGAGGTGTGCATGGCGCAGTTCAACGCCTACTGGGCGAAGCACGTTCCGGACTTGAAGGAGACGGCCGGCTACCCGGTGGACGCGAAACGCTT
This sequence comes from Fimbriiglobus sp., assembly GCA_031414395.1. Classification (GTDB taxonomy): domain Bacteria; phylum Planctomycetota; class Planctomycetia; order Gemmatales; family Gemmataceae; genus JALHQU01. The sequence goes on along the minus strand of JANNVG010000317.1, from coordinate 1,246 downwards.
CTTCGACGACATCCGCCCGGCGATGGCGCAACTGGGGATCGAAGAGCGGGCCGTGTGGCGAATGAAGTGACCGCGTGCCCACGTCGCCCCCTCCCCGCCGGGGGTGGGGCTGACAACGAGCCGCGCCCACCGAGTGACGCGGCCCTCTCGCCCGCCCCTTGCCGGCGTCCTACCATACTCCCGACACCGGACGCAGAGACCCCGCCGCCATGACGACCCCCGCCATCGAGGTGTCCGACCTGTGCAAGTATTACGGCCCGGTGGCGGCGGTCGATCACATCTCGTTCGCGGTCAAGGCGGGTGAGCTGGTCGGCTTCCTCGGGCTGAACGGGGCCGGCAAGACGACCACCCTGCGCATCCTCACCACCTTCATGCCGGCCAGCAGCGGCGTCGCCCGCGTGGCCGGGTTCGACGTGATGTATCAGAGCATGGAGGTGCGGAAGCACCTGGGCTACCTGCCCGAGAGCGTGCCCCTGTACCCCGAGATGCGGGTGGACGAGTACCTGGTGGCGCGGGCCAAACTGAAGCAAGTGGACCGGACGATCCGCGCCGCCCGCATCGACTACTGCCTGGCCAAGTGCCGGATTAAAGAGGTGCGGCGGCGGCTGATCGGCACGCTCAGCAAGGGCTACCGCCAGCGGGTCGGGCTGGCCGACACCCTGCTCGCCGACCCGGCCGTGCTGCTGCTCGACGAGCCGCTCTCCGGCCTCGACCCGGTGCAACAGCAGGAGACGCTGAACACCATCAAGGAGTTGAGCGGGCAGCACACCATCCTGTTCAGCAGCCACCAGCTGTCGGACGTGGAGAAGGTGTGCGACCGGGTGGTCATCATCCACCGCGGGCGGATCGGCTTCGACAACCAGTTGACCGCGTTCGACGCCGGCCTGATGACGGTGACGATCGAGGTGAAGGCGGGCGCCGACGACGCGGTGAAGGCGTTCGCCGCCGTGCCGGGGGTGGACCGGGCGGCGGCCCGCGAGGCGGCCGACGGGTGGGTGACGGTGAAGGTGGAGAGCCAGCCGAGCCGGGACGTGCGGGAGGCGGTCGCCCGCAAGGCGTTCGAGAAGGGGTGGGGGGTGCGGCGGGTGGAGCGGAAGCAGGAGCGGCTGGAAGACACGTTCATGCGGGTGGCGTACCAGCGGGGGTAGCGGCGGTCGTGGGCCGAGGTGGTCGGGCGGGCGAGCCGGCGCTTGTGGCAATATACGGAGACGAACCATGACCAACTACGATGTGCTGATCGTCGGTG
>JANNVG010000316.1:0-6899 GCA_031414395.1 Fimbriiglobus sp. | reverse complement strand
GTTCTGGTGCACCAGCCCGTCGCCGCTGCCCACGGCCAGGATGATGTCCTGCCGGCGGAGGGCATCCAGCCGCCAGCCGTCGCTCTCGTTCGCCACGAACTCGACCGGGTTGTGGTAGTACACGGTGTCGTTGTGGAAGCCGTCGGCGAAGCGGCGGATGTCGCACAGGCCGGACAAGCTGACGATGCGGTTGACGCGGTGCGGGTGCTTCAGCCCGAAGTCGAGCGCGTGGTACGCGCCGAAGCTGGCCCCGAGGGTGATGGTGTACGGGTTCGGGTTCCGCCACTTGGCGAACGGCAGCACCTCGTTCAGCAGGTAGTCCTCGTACTCCTTCTGCCGCCACGCCCGCGCGCCGGGGTGCTTGTGCCTGGCGTACCACGCCTCGGCGTCCACGCTGCTCACACAGATGACGTGCCACCAGCCGTGGGTGATGCCGTGCCCGATGGCCCGCATCATGCCGCGGTCTTCCCACTCGTGGAACGTGCCGAACGAGGTGGGGAACACGATTACGGTCGCCCCCGCGTGGCCGAATTCGAGCAGGTCCATGTCGCGGTTGAGGGTGGGACTCCACCAGCGGTGATATTGACGGTGCATGTCCGGGCTGTGAAGGACGAGAGGATGGGGAAAGTATGCGGACGGCGGCGGGGATGGCAATCGTACGGTTGCATATGCGGGGAAAGGGTGGGGCGGTGGTAGGGGTTGTGCCGCGTGTGGGCTCTTGGCGAACCCGGCCCGCAAGGGCCGCGGGTAGCGCGTGCAACCACCTCACACGCCACCCACCGACCTTGCGGTCGGGGTTCGCCAAGAGAAGACACCGGCGGACTCACGTCGCGCCGTTCGCCAAGTGGTCAATCACCCCCAGCGTCCGTTCGGTCGCCCCCTGTTGCGCCTTCACCAGCCGCTGCGCCACCTCGCCCATCCGGTATCGCTCGTCCGGGTCGCCGATCAGTCCCGCGAGTGCCGCTTCCAACTCGTCGGCCGACTTCACCATGATCGCCCCGCCGGCGTCCACGAGCATCCGGGCGGCGTCGCGGAAGTTCCACACGTGCGGGCCGAACACCACCGGCACGCCGTAGCCCGCCGGTTCGATCATGCTCTGCCCGCCGCGCTGGCCGTCGAGACTACCGCCGGTGTACCCCAGGTCGGCCAGCCCCCACGCGGCCCCGAGTTCGCCGACGGTGTCGAGCAGGATTACGGGTACGTCGGACGGCTCCGTGAGTTGCGAGCGGCGGGCGAACGGCAGGCCGGACTGTTGAAGCGACTCGGCGACTTCGGTGAACCGATCCGGGTGACGGGGCACGAGGACGAGCCGCAGTTGGGGGAACGTGGCCCGCAGCCTGGCGAACACGCCGAGCAGGATCGACTCTTCGGGGGCGTGGGTGCTGCCGGCGACGAGGAGGATCGACGAGCCGGGAGCGTGAGCGACCGGAGTTGAACCGGACTCCAGTCGCTCACGCTCCCGGCTCGTCAAAAGTCGCCGCAACTCCCGCCCCTTCGGAGTGTCGCGGTCGCCCGTCGCCCCGTCGTACTTCACGCTGCCGGTCACCACCACTCGCGACTCACTGACACCCAGTTGTCGCAACCGCCCGGCGTACTCGTCGGTCTGCACCGCGAACGCCGTCACGTGCCGGAACAGCATTCGTGTGAGGAGCGACTTCACCCGCATCATGCGGCCGAACGTCCGCGGGCTGATGCGGGCGTTCGCCACCACCACGGGAATGCGGCGCTCGCCCGCGGCGGAGAGGAAGTTCGGCCACAGTTCACTCTCGGCGAGCACCACCACGGCCGGCCGCACGCGGTCGAGCGCTTCGCCGCACGCCCAACTGAAGTCGAACGGGTACGCGATGACGACGAGGTCGGGGAACTTCGCACGCGCCTCGGTCAGCCCGGTGTCGGTGGTGCTGCTGACCACCACCCGCCAATCCGGATGCCGTTTGCGGAAGGCCGCGATCAGCGTGACGAGCAGGTGAATCTCGCCCACGCTCACGCCGTGGAACCACACCGTGCGGGCGGTCGTGGGCGGAACGTCAACGTGGCCGAGCAGCTTGGCGGCGAGGTGTTGGCGGTAGCGGCCGGTGCGCACCGCCCGCCAGACGAGCCAGGGGGAAACGACCACCCCGGCGAGCAGGTAGAACAGGTCGAGGAGGAACCGCATCGGCGTAACATACGCCGGTGGCTCGGCGAATCACGGGGTCAGAACGGGATGTCGTCGTCGGTGATCGGCGGGAGTCCGACCGAAATCCGCTGCTCGTTCTGGTGTAGCTGCTGGATGTCGCGGAACACGCCCGAACGGAAGCCGTTGGTCCGGCACACGGCCAGCAGCCAGGGCGACAGCCGCGGTCCGCCGATGGGCCACGACGCCCGCACCTCCAGGAATGCCGCCGAACGCCGTCCCGGAGTTCGGAGTGTGCCCGTCACATTTTCGGCCTCGAACCACTCGACGCCCCCGCGGGCTGTTCGGAACGGGAACAGTTCGAGGAGACGGGCTCGCACCTCGTACACCTGTTGGAAGTCGTCGGACATCTCACCCGCCCCGGCGCCCAAGATGCTGAAGGCGTGGTCGAACACCACATGAGATAACGGGTGCCGCAACTGGACTGATGCCAACTGGTATTGCTCTTCGTCAGGCTCCCCCTCGGCAGTCCAGTCGGGCGCGAACACAGTCACCGGCGGGTCGGGGGATGCGGTGAGGTCTTCCAACCGCAGGGCGTTCTGAAAGTACCCCTGTCGGTGGAACGAGAGGGCCGGCTGGCCGGGAACCCGCTGGAGGTGGTGAGCGCGAGAAAAGTGCCTTCGTTTGCATTGCCGGCGGACGCGGTTCCAGTCGTGAGCGAACGCCACATACTCCCGCACCGATGCCGGGAGCATCAGGCCGAGTCGCTTCTCGGCCTCCGCGATCTTGTCGGCGTGACCGCCCACGTCGGGCATCGGCTCGCCGGTCCAGCGCTCGTGGGCCTCGCGGATGAGCCGCCAGGCGTCCCGCACGTCGGTCGGGAACGGCTGCCCGCGGAACAGCGGTTCGCAGTGCCGGCCGTAGTCCATCGCCTTCAGCCAATCCGCGTCCACCTGTCGCCGCAGCTCGTTCCGCCGCGGCTTCAGCTTCCACAGCGTGTCGTCCCACGCCACCCGCTCGCGGGTCTCTTCCTCCAGACGAATCAGTTCGCCGCGGGGGTCGTCGTGCTCGTCCAGCCAGTCGGCGTACACCAGCCGCGGCAGGCGGTCGGCGGGGTGGGCACTGATGGCGGCGAGGAAGTGGGCGTCGGTGGCCATCAGGTCACGCGGTGGGAATCGGGCCGACGATGTGGACGAGGATGCCGAGGATGCGGTCGGGTTGACTGTAGTCGTACACCTGCATGTCGAAGGTGAGGGCGGAGCCGGCGAGTGTGAGGAACCGCCAGTCGGTGCCGGTGGTCACGCACCCGTAGACGGTGGCCACCTCCCGCCCTTCGTTCCGGTTCAGCCTCTGGAGGCCGACCATGGCCGCGATACACTGGCCGTACCCGCCGGGGATGCTGTCGTTCTTCGCCTCGAACACCACCGCCAGCGGCGCTCGGGGGCGGGGGAGCTGCGGGCCGCGACCGATGAGGAAGTCGCAGAACCCGCTCAACCCGGCCGCCTCGTCCGCCACCAATTCGGCCCCGGAGTACACGTTCACCGCCCCGCCGCTCCGCTCCCACAAGTCGAGCAGCAGAGGGGCCACGAGCCATTCGCTCCGCGCCTTCTCCGTGTGAACCATCTGCGCCAGCGCAGCACCGCGGACGACATTCTGACCGGCCGGGCCGAGTGCTGCGGGGGCACCCCGGCGAACAGGTCGGTTGATCGCTCCTCCAACCCGAACGTCTCGATCACGTCCGGGTAGCCGAAGTCGCTGAACGCCATCACCGTTCACCTCGTGTGTCTCCGCCATTCTACCCCGGCTGCTTGTCCGGGTGCAGGTGCACGAAGCTCTTGCCCAGCCGCCCGCCGTAGTTGCCGGCGCTGATGCGGAGCAGGTCGGGGGTGTCCACACACGCGGCGATGGCCGCTTGCGTGGCGGCGGCAATCGTCTTCAGGTCCGGCCCGTTGATGATGATCTCCTGCACGCTCGCCACCCCGTCCGGCAGCCGCGACTCCACCCCCGGTTTGCCCCGAAGCGTGGGGCAGTATTCGGCATACGTGCTGGCGATGGCGAACGTGTACTTGCTGCCCGCCTTGCTCCCGCTGCTCGCCACCCCGCCGGGGAACGGCAGTGACACCCCGTTGACACTCATCGCCCCGGCGGCGGCGCGCTCGGCGGCTTCGAGTGCCGCCTCCGGAGTGGTGCCGAAGAACCACAGGTTGCCGCCCATCAGCCCGTCCGCCCAGCCGAACCGCCGCTCGATGACGAACTCGCCGCTCAGGATGGGGATCACCCGCACCCGCCGGCCGTGGCGGTCGTCCTTGAACTGGTGGCCGTCGCCGAAGTACGCCACCTTGCGGCCGAGGGGGAACCAGTTGGGGTCGGTCGGCAGCACGTTGAACGCGGCGGTCGTCGGGCACGTGAGCACGTTCTGGCTCACCCGCACCAGCAGGGCGCGCTCCAGCTTCTGCTCCCGCTCCTTCCAGAACCGCGGCACGTGGAATTGCAACACCGCGCCCGGCCGGCCGTCGGGCGTGTCGGCGGTGTACCGGCTGACGGCCGCCTCGCAGTCGCACAGGATGGAGCTGCTGGCGTTGCCGGTGGCGGCGTGAACCGCGTGGTCGAGCCACTTGCGGGAGGCGGCCGTCACGAGCACCTCGGCGTAGATGCTGCGGAACGCTTCGGCGTAGGTGTCGTCGATGACGGCGGGCATGGGTCGGCTCCGGGGACAGGGTGATGTTACGTCCGCCGCGAACGGGCGACCGCCACCGCCGCGGGGTCACTGGCGTCGGGCCGTTCAATATGGTGTCCCCCATGACTCCTTTCACCTCCCCCGCGTCCGATGCCGCCCGTGCCGCGTTCGCCACCAAGCCGCGGGCGCTCGTGGACAAAGTGACGACGGTGGCGGACGCGGTCGCCCGGCTGGTCCACGACGGCGACTACTTTTGCAGCGGCGGGTTCGGCAGCAACCGCATCCCCACGGCCGTGCTGCACGAGATCCTGCGGCAAGGCAAGCAGAACCTCGGCTTCGCCGGGCACACCGCGACGCACGACTTCGAGGTGCTGTGCGCCGGCAACCGCACCGGCCGCGGGCGAACGCTGGCGAAGGTGGACATCTCGTATGTGCTAGGGCTGGAGGCGCGGGGGTTGTCGCCGCACGCCCGGCGGGTGATCCAGAGCGGGGAGTTGGAAACGCAGGAGTGGAGCAACTACGGGCTGGCGTTGCGGTTCGCGGCGGCGGCGATGGGGGTGCCGTTCGCCGTCACGCGGTCGATGCAGGGGACCGACACCTTCGCCCGCAGTGCGGCGAAGGCGATCACCTGCCCGTTCACCGGTGAACAACTGGTGGCGGTGCCGGCGCTCTATCCCGATGTCGCCGCCATTCACGTCCACGAGGCGGATCGGTACGGCAACTGCCGGTTCAAGGGCACGAGCGTCGCGGATGTGGATTTGGCTCGCGCCGCCAAGCGGCTCATCATCACCTGCGAGCGGCTGGTGCCGCACGCCGAGATGCGCCGCGACCCGCACGCTACGCAGATCCCGTTCCTGTGCGTCGATGCCGTGTGCGAGGTGCCGTTCGGCAGCTATCCGGGGAACATGCCCGGCGAATACTTCTCCGACGAGCAGCACCTGAAGCAGTGGCTGACGGCCGAACAGGACGAAGCCGGCTTCCTGAAGTTCCTCCACGAGTACGTGTACGGCCTGCCGGACTTCCCGGCGTACATCGACAGGTGCGGCGGGCTGAAGCGGATGCAGGCACTGCGGCAGCGCGAGGTACTGGTGGGGGACACGAAGTAGGGCGGGCCGAGCAGGTCCGAAGGACCGCCAGCCCCGCCGCCTTGGAACCGGGATCGCAGTGACCGGGTGGGGAAAGTCACAACCGGTCACAGCGTTCCCGGTTCCAGGTAGGAAACGGCGGGGCTTGTCTCGCTTCGCTCGACGGCGGCCCGCCCTACAAAGAGGGCATGATCTCCGCCGTCAACCTGTCGAAAACCTACGGCACCGGCACGTCGGCCGTACACGCCCTCATCGGCGTGGACATGACCGTGTCCGCCGGCGAGCGGGTGGCCATCCTGGGCAAGTCCGGGTCCGGCAAATCGACCCTCATGAACCTGATCGGCGGCCTCGACGTGCCGACCGAAGGCACGCTCACCGTCGCCGGGCAGGAACTCGGTTCGCTTACGCGGACGCAGTTGGCCGACTACCGGCTGGCGTGCGTCGGGTTCGTGTTCCAGTCGTTCCACCTGATCGCCAGCCAGACGGTGGAAGAGAACGTGGGGCTGCCGCTGCTCCTGGCGAAGGTGGGGGCGAACGAGCGGCGGGTGCGGGTGCGTGAAGTTTTGCACGCCGTCGGGTTGGATCACCGAGTAGGGCACAAGCCGACGCAACTGAGCGGCGGGGAGCGGCAGCGGACGGCCGTGGCGCGGGCGCTCGTCAACCGCCCGCGGGTGCTGCTGGCGGACGAGCCGACGGGGAATCTGGATTCGAGTACGGCCGGTGGGGTGATGGAGCTGCTGTTCGATCAGGTGCGGGAGCGGGGCATGACGCTGCTGCTGGTGACGCACGACGAGGAGTTGGCGAAGCGGTACACCGAGCGGACGATGCGGATGCAGGACGGGCGGGCGGAAACTGGTGAACCGGCGGCGTGAGCCGCCTGGGTGGGTTAGTACCCAGGCGGCTCACGACGCAGGTTCACCGAACAATCGGCTCAGTCGCTCGGTGTACCGCTGCCCCATCTCCTCGTCGTGCGTCACCAGCAGCAGCGTCTGGCCCCGCTCCCGCACCAGATCGAACAGCAGCT
>JANNVG010000315.1:0-2008 GCA_031414395.1 Fimbriiglobus sp. | reverse complement strand
GCGGTGAGCAGGCTGCGGGCGGGCGGGGTGCCGGTCGGCGCGAACCTCGTGGTGAGCGATCACGCCCACGTCATCTTCCCGTACCACATGGAAGAGGAGCGGCTGGCCGAAGCGGACGCGGACGGCAAGCTCGGCACCACCGGCCGCGGCATCGGCCCGTGCTATCAGGACAAGGTGGGGCGAAGGTACGGCATCCGGGTCGGTGAACTCCTGCACCCCGCGCACCTCCGCGAGCGGCTGAGGCAGATCGTGCCGGTGAAGAACCGCCTGCTGACGGCGTTCGCCAACGGGCAGACCGACAACCTGAAAGTGTTCGACGCGGATCAACTGGCCGACGAGTACCTCGGGTACGCCGAGCAGATCCAGCCGCACATCACCGACACCGCGCGGTTGCTGCACGACGCACTCGCCGCCGGCAAGAGCGTACTGTTCGAAGCGGCGCAGGGGTCGCTGCTCGACATCGACCACGGCACCTACCCGTATGTGACGAGCAGCAGCAGCTTGCCGTCGGGCATCTGGGGGGGGAGCGGGGTGCCCAGCCGGTGCGTCACGCGGATCATCGGCGTCATCAAGGCGTATACGAGTCGCGTCGGTCGTGGTCCGTGCCCGACCGAGTTGAAGGACGAACTGGGCGAGCGCATCCGCACCGTCGGCCGCGAGTTCGGCACCGTGACCGGCCGCCCGCGACGGGTCGGCTGGCTCGACGCCCTCACGGTCAAGTACACCGCGGCACTGGCCGGCGTGGACGAAGTGACGGTCATGCTGCTCGACGTGCTGAGTGGGCTGCCCGAGGTGAAGATCTGTACGGCGTATGAGCTGGACGGGAAACGGGTCGAACACTTCCCGAGCGACGCCTTCCAACTGGAACGCTGCACGCCGATCTACGAGACGCTGCCGGGCTGGACGGAAGACCTGACGACGTGCCGCAAGCCGGCCGACCTTCCCACCGCGGCGCGGAAGTACGTGGACCGCATCGGCGAGCTGGTGAACAAGCCGGTGAGCGTGGTGAGCGTCGGCCCCGACCGCGACCAGACCATTCACTTGAAATGATTTTGCCACGGATGGACACGGATGAAGGCAGGATCAGAACAGAAGCAGTGTGCAGAATTCATCCGCTCGAATCGTGTCTTCATCCGTGTCCATCCGTGGCTCATTCTGCATGTCTGACCCCCATCATCCCGAATCATACTGCCGGTCGGTCGGGGTCGATCCCGAGCGGCTGCCCAAGCACGTGGCCGTCATCATGGACGGCAACGGGCGGTGGGCGGTCGAGCGTGGCAAGCCGCGTGTGGAAGGGCACCTCCGCGGCGCGGACGTGGTGCGGGCGACCGTGACCCAGTGCTGTCGGCTGGGGATCGAGCAACTCACGCTCTACTGCTTCAGCGCGGAGAACTGGAAGCGGCCGGCCGACGAGGTCGGCTTCCTGATGGCCCTGTTACAGCAATACCTCGTCGGCGAGCGGCAGTTGCTGATGGACGAGAACATTCGCTTCCGGGTGATCGGCCGGCGGGACGGGCTGAGCGCGGAAGTGCTGGCCGAGATGGACGAGAGCACCCGACGGACGGGCAGCAACACCGGGCTGACGCTGTGCCTGGCCATCAACTACGGCAGCCGGACGGAGATCGTGGATGCGGTGCGGGCGGTGGCCGAACGTGTGCAGCGCGGCGAACTGCGGCCGGATCAGATCGAAGAACGGCACATCGCGGAGAGCCTTTACACCGCAGGGATGCGCGACCCGGATTTGCTCTTGCGAACCGCAGGCGAAATGCGGATCAGCAACTACCTGTTGTGGCAGATCAGCTATGCCGAGCTGTGGGTGACGGCGAAGTGCTGGCCCGACTTCACCGCCGCGGATTTGCACCAGGCCTGCCGCGACTTCGCCGCACGGGATCGCCGCTTCGGCGGGCTGGTGACCGTGCAAGGGGCAGTTTCGTAGGGGGGGTCTGACGGAGCGCTTCGCTCCGGCGACCCACGCAGTCGCATCACCGTGGGTCGCGGGAGCGAAGCG
>JANNVG010000314.1:0-4920 GCA_031414395.1 Fimbriiglobus sp. | reverse complement strand
GGGTTCACCCCGCTGACTCCGTTCGGGGTTCCACCCGGTCACTCCGTTCCCGGTTCCAGCCACCCCCAGGTTCTCCCCCACCGTCATTTGCGGATAGAGCGCCACCCGTTGCGGCAGCAGGCTCACGCCCCGCGTGTGCGGGGGGAATTTGTCCACCCGCTGCCCGCCGATCCACACCTCGCCGGCATCCGGCGTTTCCAACCCGGCGATGATCCGCAACAGCGTGGATTTGCCCGACCCGCTCGGGCCGAGCAGGGCGAGCCGTTCGCCGGCGGCCACTTCGAGCGTGGTCGGGTGCAGGCCGACCGCCGACGTGGGGTATGATTTACACAGCCCGACTGTTCGCAGCATGGGCGTATGATACACCCCGATCCGCGGTGCCGGCATGACCCCCGTTTACTCCCTCGCGTTGGCCTTCGACCCGCTCCCACCCGACACGGCCGCCAATTGCTTTGCCAAACTCACCGCCGCCGCGGTCGAGTGGGTGCAGGCGGTCTACCCCGGCGTGCCCGTTCCGCTCGACGGCAGCCCGCAGGTGCCCGCCCCCGGCGACGCCTTCACCGCCCACCGCCAGGTGATCGACCGCGAGAACGAGTTGTTCACGATGGAGTGGTCGCGGCCGACCGACAGCGGGGACGCCCGGCTGGTCTGTTCGGTGGAGTTGGCCCGCACGCCGGTGGGCGTGCAGGGGCGGGCGGCGGTGCGGGCGGTGCCCGTCGGCGGGGGGATCACCCCGACTGCCGTCGAGCCGTTCCGCCCGTGGGTGGTGGACCGCTGGTGCGAACTGGCGGCGGCGCGGGTGGTCGGCGGGGAGGCGGTGCCGGCGGGCGTGCGGCGGGTGTCGGCCCGGTTCGTGGCGAGCATGGCCGACGACCTGCTCCTCTCCCCCACCCGCACCCTGCCGGCGGTGGTCCTCGCTCCGATGCCCGACGACCAGCCGCTCGTCAACCCGGACCTGCTTCAGGAGGCGGTGTTCGGGCTGGCCCACGTGGTCGAACTGGTGGGCAAGGACGCCACCTTCGAGTTGACTCGGCGGGTGGGCAAGGAGTGGTCGTGCTTCCACGGGGCGGTGCGAATTTACTGGCCGCAGCCGACGCTCGGGGACGACTTCCGCCGCCACCCGCTCTACTTCCCGGCGGCTTATCCGGTCGGCCTGGAAACCGACGTGCGGCTGCCGCGGGACGTGCTCGTGCGGCTCTGCTCGGCCGCCCACACGCGGTTCGCCGCCGCCCCGCTGGTGCAGCACGCGCGGGGGAAGCTGGAGCAAGCGAAACAGGCGGCCGTGCAGGCGCACATCGCCGACCTGACCGCGCGGGCGGCCGAGGGGCACGAGTGGCTGGCCCTCCTGGAGTCGGCGTGGCAGGACAACCGCACGCTGAAAGACGACCTGCAACTGGCGCAGATGGCACTGGCCGAACTGCGGCAGGAGCGGGACGACCTGCGGGAGCAGTGGGCGACGGTGGCCCCCGAGATGGCCGCGGCCGAGAACGCGGCGGTGCGGGCGGAGGCGGTCACCCGCCGCTACCGCGAGCGGGTGCTGAGGGCGCTGAAGAAGGCGAGCGAGGCGGTGGACCTGGCGGCCGAGGAGTTCGCCGACACCCTGCGGTTCCTGCCGTCCGCCCGGAAGTCGGCCGACGACAGCCCGTACCAGTACCCGGAGAAGGTGTACAAGCTGTTCCGCGCGCTGGACGAAGTGGGGCGGGCGATCCGCACCCGCGGGCAGTTGGGCGAGACGCTGTTCGACGCCCTCCAGAAGCACGGGTTCGAGTACAAGCCGCACATCTCGGCCACGTCCGAGGGGAAGTACGGGGGCGAGTACACGTTCGAGTACGGCGGGCAGCGGCGGGTGTTCGACCACCACGTCACGCTCGGCAGCTCGCACAGCCCGCGGGAGTGCCTGTCCGTCCACTGGATCCGGGACGACGCATCCGGCGTGTTCGCCGTCGGCTGGTGCGGCCGGCACCTGACCAACACGCGGACGTAGGGCTGGCCGTGCCCGACGCCATCCACTGGAACCGGGAACGCAGTGACCGGGTGTGTTCATTCCCACCCGGTCACTGCGTTCCCGGTTCCATTTCACACGCCGTACCCAATCGCCCGGAGCGCCGCGGCGGTCAGCACGAACGGCTCGCGGGGGATGGCGTCCAGCTTGAACAGCGGCACCAGTTCCTTCGCCGTGATCGGCTCGGGTTTGTCGATCCACCCGCACGACCACGCCAGCAACCCCACCAACCTCTCCGCCGGCACGCCGGCCGCACGCAACGCCGACAGCCGCGTGTCGCCGTGCCGCTTCGCCAGCCGCCGACCGTCTTCCCCCACCACCAGCGGCACGTGAACGAACTCCGGTGCCGTCAACCCGAGTGCCCGATACAGCAGCAACTGCCGCGGGGTGCTGGTGAGCAGGTCGTCCCCGCGGATCACTTCGGTCACGCCCGCCGCCGCGTCGTCCGTCACCACCGCGAGCTGGTAGGCCGGCACGTCCACCGCCCGCCAGATCACGAAATCGCCCTGGGCCATGTTCAAGTCGATGTGCCGCGGGCCAACGAAACGGTCCACGAACGCCGGCGAGTCGGTCACGCGGAACCGCCACGCGAACGGCACGGAAAGTGATCCGGCATCAGCCGCTCGGCGGTGGGCACAGGTGCCGGGGTACGTCGGCCCTTCGTGTTCCAGGTGCGGGGCACTGGCGGCGGACTCGATGTCCGACCGCGAGCAGGTGCAGGGGTAAACGAGCTCGAGTTGCTTCAACCGATCCAACGCAGCGGTGTGTTCGGCCAGCCGGTGCGACTGCTGCACCACGTCACCGTCCCAATCCAGCCCGAGCCACGACAGGTCGTCGGCCAACTGCCCCGCCGCGCCCGGCTTGTTCCGCCACACGTCGATGTCTTCGACGCGCAGCACTACCCGCCCGCCGCGGTTGCGGGCGCTCAACCAGGCGATCAGGTAGGTGCGGGCGTTGCCGACGTGTTGCGCCCCGGTGGGCGACGGGGCGAGCCGGCCGCAGGGGGAGGGCATAGGGGAAGCTTATTGGAACCGGGAACGCAGTGACCGGGTGGGTTTCGCCTCACCCGGTCACTGCGTTCCCGGTTCCACAGGTCACGTCACCTTCACCAGCTTCACCTCGAAGATGAGCGTGGCGTTCGGCGGGATGCTGCCGGTGCCGGTGCTGCCGTAGCCCAACTCGGGCGGGATGCGGAAGCGGCGGATGCCGCCTGGGGCCATCCCTTGCAGCCCCTCGCGGAAGCCGGCGATCAGCCCGTTCGGGTCGAACCCGGCCGGCTGGCCGGCGGTGCGGGCGGAGTCGAACACCGTGCCGTCGGTCAGCCAGCCGGTGTAGAAGACTTCGACGCGGCTGGTGGACGAGGTGACGGCGGCCCCGCTGCCCACCTGAATGTCCCAGGTGGCCAGGCCGGAGCCGGTGGGCACGAAGTTCGGGTCGGTCACGCTCGGCACGGTGTCGGTCATGCCGGCGTCGGTGCGGATCGACCGCACGGCGAGCGGGGTGGCGGCCGTGTTGCCCAGGCCGTCGGCGTCGGTGGCCACGTCCGCCGGCACGCTCACCGTCACCCCGCCGTCGGCGGTCGGCGTCACGTTGAAGGTGAACACGGCGTTGTCGGCCGTGGCCAGATCCGACAGGGTGCCGTTGGTCACGCCGAGGTCGGCCAACACGAACCCGCTCACCGGCTCGCTGAACGCCAGGGTGAACGGGATGGGCGACGCGGCCGTACTCTCGCCGGCCGAGCTGCCCAGGGTGGCGGTCGGCGCCACCGGGGCGGTCGGCGGGGGCGGGACGACCGGCGGGAGCGGGCCGCTCAGCACCGACTCGAACGTGCGGTAGCCGACCGACTTGGCGAACGTGCTGCCGTCGGTGCGGTACGTGTCGGTGCCCTCGCCGCCGGCGAACCGCGTCCGCCCGCGGACGTTCGACCCGGTCACTTCGAGCGTGTCGTCGCCCGCATCCAGCTCCACCACCAGCGTCTTGCGGAACTTGCTGTTCACCACCCGCACGGTGTCGGCCGCGTCGCCCGTCACGACCTCCCCGCCCCCGCGACTGGTCACGCTCTGGAGCGTCACCACGTCTTCGCCGCCGCCGGTGAACACGCCGATGTAGTGGCGGTTCTGCACCCCGTCGAGCAGCACCGTGTCTTCCCCGTCGCCGGTGCGGACGACGATGCCGCGGGTGATGTCGCCCAGGAACAGACCCTGGCCGGGCGCCTGCCCGTTGATGGTGGTGTCGGCGTCGCCCGGCCGCACGGCCACGCTCCGCCAGCCGGTGCCGGCGATGACCACCGAGTTGGCGGAGGCGTCGCCGTCGACGAACAGGGTGCCGCCTATCACCTGGGCGGTCAGGTTGCCGGCCGGGGTGGTGCGGTCTTCGAGGGGGAGCAACAGCGGGCGGAAACTCATTGTCGGGCGCATCGGCACCTCCACAGGCGGGGTGAATACCGGATCGGACGGCGGCGGGTGGCAGCATCACCCGACGCGGACGGCACCGGCCGCCCGGCGGGAAAGCTTAGCAGACATTTCCCGTTGTAACGGTGGGGGCGGGAAAAGGGACCGGGCGATTGGCGGAAATGTTTGCGCAGACTGCCCGGTGTGGTGCGGTTGTGAGGGTGGCCATCCGAGGCGAACCCGGCCTGCAAGGGCCGCGGGTGCGTGGGGCAAGTGGTGCGCACCCGCTCCTGCCACTCCCCCGCCGTTGTGAACACCGCCCCCAGCAGGAACGTGCGGAACGTCGTCCACACCCGCCCACCTCGGCCGGCGTCCCCGACTGGTCCGTCACCGCCCCGGCCAGGGCCGTCTCGGACCGATTAACCAGTGATACCAGGTTGCAGTGATCTGTTACTGTAGCCGGCCTCTGTGAGGCCGGTCGGACCGGGGTCACAGACCCCGGCTACAGCAAGACATCACTGCAACATG
>JANNVG010000313.1:0-2621 GCA_031414395.1 Fimbriiglobus sp. | reverse complement strand
CCACGGGAGCGGTTCACGTCGTCCGCTCCCGTGGGTCGCGGCGAAGACACAACCGCGATACCCACGTGAACACCCCCTCTCCCCTGGGAGAGGGGGCCGGGGGGTGAGGTCTTCCGCCAACACCTCCTCACACCTCGCCGTTACAATTCGAACGCCACCGCCCCGCCCCGGGAGTCCCGTCATGCCCCGCTTCGCGCTTCCTGTCGCCCTCCTCTCGCTCCTCCTCATCGCCCCTCCCGCGTCCGCCGCGCCGCCGGTCGATCCGGAGTTGAAGGACGTGCAGGCGGTGAACAGGGCCATCGACCAGGGCGTCGGGTACCTCCGCAAGAACTGGGACAAGGACACGCACTGGGAGAGCTTCGTCATCACCTCGCTGACCGAGATGAAGGGCGGCATCACCGCGCTGGCCACGCTCGCCCTGCTCAACGCCGGCGTGAAACCGACCGACGACGCGGTGGCCAAGCCGCTCGAATTCCTGCGGAAGATGGAGCCGAAGAAGACGTATGTGGTGGCACTCGCCAACCTCTGCTTCGCCGAACTCCGCGACCCGAAAGACCTGGCCCGCGTGCAGGCGAACACCGACTGGCTGCTCAAGTCGGCCGTCCGGCGGGGCGGCAAGATCGTCGGCTGGAGCTACCCGTTCGCCGACGACCACCCGCCCGACGCCTCGAACACGCAGTACGCCCTGCTCGGCCTGTACGCCGCCAAGCAGTGCGGGGTGAAGGTGCCGGACGACGAGTGGAAGCACCTGCTCAAACTGTACACCGAGTCGCAGATCTCGGAGACGAAGGACACCGGCAGTTGGAGCTACCTCGAGTCCAACCGCTCGGGCAGCTTCACCATGACCACCGCCGGCGTGTGCGGCCTGCTCATCGCCCGCATGGGGCTGGCGGAGAGCGGGCAGGGGCTGAACGCCGACACGGGCGTGGCGGCCAACTGCGGCATCTACCCGGAGAACGAGGCCGTCCGCAAGGGGATGAACTGGCTCGGCAACAAGTTCGCGTTCGACAAGGCGGAGGCGGCCAAGTCCACGTTCTACAACGTGTACGGCATCGAGCGGGTGGGGCGGCTGAGTGGGCAGCGGTTCATCGGCAAGGCCGACTGGTACCGCGAGGGGTGCGACTTCCTGGTGAAGGGGCAGAAGGAGGGCGGCTCGTGGTCGGCCAGCGACGAGGACGACTTCAAGGGGGTGAACGTCATCTCCACCAGCTTCGCCCTGCTGTTCCTGAGCAAGGGCCGCAGCCCGGTGCTGATTTCCAAGATGGCGCACGGGCCGGCCAAGATGGACGGCAAGCTGCTAACGGAAACCGGGTCGAAGAACGGCCTGCTCGACTGGAACCGCAAGCACAACGACGCCCGCAACCTGACCGAGTACGCCAGCCGCGAGCTGTTCAAGAACCTGCCCCTCGGCTGGCAGACCTACGACCCGCGGCGGAAGGAGTATTCGGACGCCGAGATTCTGGTGGAGGCCGGCACCCTGGTGCAGACGCCGATCCTGTACATCACCGGGCACAACGCCCCCGTGCTGACCGGCCAGCAAGAGAAGTTGTTGAAGAAGTATCTGGAGGAGGGCGGGTTCGTCGTCGCCGAGGCGTGCTGCGGGAGCAAGGAGTTCGCGGAAGAGTTCCGCAATCTGGTCGGGCGGATGTTCCGCGGCAGCGAGTTGAAGGCGGTGACGCCCGAACACGCCATCTGGAAGTCGCACTTCCTGGTTCCCCCCACCGAGTTCCCGAAGCTGGAGTGCCTGGACGTGGGCTGTCGCACGGTGCTGGTGTTCAGCCCGGAGCCACTGGCGGGCTATTGGGAAGAGACGCGGTTCATGCCGAAGACGGGGGCGGAGGCGAAGACCCGCGGCGAGAAGGCGTTCCAGTTGGCCGCGAACGTGATCGCCTACGCCACCGGCAAGGAGCCGCCGAAGAACCGCCTGTCCACCCGCAAGCTGGCCGACGACAAGGACCCGAAGAACCCGCCCCGCGGGTTCGTGCAGCCGGTGCAACTGAAGATCGGCGAGGAGCCGCCGGCGAAGTCGGCCATGCGGAATCTGATGAGCTATTTGCGGGATAGTGCCAAGCTCGACGTGAGCCTGAAGACGGAGAGTCTGGCGCCGTCGGATTCGGAACTGTTCAAGTTCAAGTTCCTGTACGCGCACGGCAAGAAGGCGTTCACCATCGACGACGAGGGCGTCGAGAACATCCGGGCGAACCTGCAGAGCGGCGGGGTGCTGCTGGCGGATGCGTGCTGCGGGAGTGAGCCGTTCGACAAGGCGTTCCGGGCGTTCGCGGCGAAGATGTTCCCCGACTCCAAGCTGGAAGCGATCCCGCTCGACGACCCGCTCTATTCCGAGAAGTTGAACGGCAAGAAGATCGATCTGGTGGACCGGCGGGAGAAGGCGGGCACGGCGAAGGAGGGGAACGACGCCGGGTTCGAGAAGCTGCCGCCGGCGCTCGAGGGCATCAAGGTCGACGGCCGCTGGGCGGTCATTTACAGCAAGTACGACCTCGGGTGTGCGCTGGAGAACCACAAGAGTACCGACTGCCTGGGGCACAACCCGGACAGCGCGCGGCGACTGGCGGCGGCGGCCGTGCTGTATTCACTTAAAAGGTGAACCGGCGGCGTGAGCC
>JANNVG010000312.1:0-9636 GCA_031414395.1 Fimbriiglobus sp. | reverse complement strand
CGGCTCGGCTGCGGCCGACGCCGCCGGCCGGAATACTACCCAGGCGGATTGGGAGGACGCCGCCCGGAGGGCCGGGTATAGCCAGCCGCAGTTGGACGAGTTCAAGGACAAGGTGAAGTCGCTGCCGGCCGACGCGCGGGCGAAGGCCGAGGACCCGGCCACCAAGCAGAAGGCGGAGCAAGCGGCCCGTGAGGCGGCAGACGTGGCGACGCGGGTGACGTGGTGGACGTTTGGCGGGGCGCTCGTCTCCCTGCTCGCGGCGATGGCCGGCGGGCTGGTCGGGGCCGGGCCGACGTTCCGCCTGTTCGCGGTGCCTGTCTCGCGTGCGGGCGGGTATGTCCGCCGGTAGGGTCGAGGAGGAAAACAACCGACTGGATCGGGTGATCCGCCGACGCCACCCGCCGCGGGTGGCGTTTGGCATTTGTGCCGACACTTCTGATCGGGTAACACGGACGCCCCAGCCAGAGTCCATATGTCTTTATATACGTCAACCCGTCGGCCCGTCACGACCGAAGGTGTTTCCCGTCTCGGAACGTCAGCGATAGTTCTGCCGGATGAATCCGCTCGGCAGTGACGACGGGTCACGGTGTTATGCCGCAGTTGCTGTCGAGCTGAATGCGGGTGTCTCTCGGAGTCGCGCGAAACACCGTGAGACCCGCCGAACGAGTACGTCAGGACTGACTGCACTCATGAATGGTCGAAAATGTGACAAACTGGGGCGAATGGCTCGAGTGGCCCCTGGATTGCAACCTGATCCGGCGAGAGCGGCTGCTCTTCGGGACGACAATGCCGTCGCCCGCGCTCAGCTTCATGAGGACTGATGATGCGGATTCTCGCCACCTTCCTGCTGGCCTTCGTCGGCGTCGCCGTGTTCGCCGGAGACGCCTCGGCGTTCTTCAAGCGGAAAAAGGCTGCCGCCGTGGTGTGCTGCGATCCGGTGCCGGCATGCCAGAGTTACGGGACTTCGGTGTCCTACGGCCAAGGCGGATACGGTCAATCGGGGTACGCTCAACCCGCGTACACCCAGTCCGGGTACGGCCAGGCCGGCTACTATCAGTCGGGGTACGGCCAGCCCGGGATGTACCGCCCGGCGACAGGTTATGGCTATTCGCAACCTTACCCGACGACGGGTGGCATGTTCGGCAGGTAACCCGAGTCGAGAAGTCAACTGCGCGGGCCGAGGGGCGACCCTCGGCCCGTTCGTCGTCCGGCGGAACCGCCCGGCCAGTGACCCCATACTCCACGCACACGCTTCGCTCCGAGCCTCGCAACACTAACCTGCCGACCGCTTAAGGTCTTTGAGTGTGTACAGCCCCACCCGATCATGCAAGGTGTTCCCCAGCCCCGGCGCGATGTCCGTCACTCACGATAACACGGCCAGCGGCCCGCCCACGGAGCACGGTGTGGATGAGTCGATCGCCCGCCTGATCGAAGTGACGGACGTGCTGAAGCGGGCACTCGCGTGGCACCAACACCGTAACGGAGAACCGACATGACTGACCAGCCGACGACGAGCGAAGGTCACTGGGGCAGCCGCGATCCGGAAGGGCAACCGCCGCGGTCTCAGGTGGCCGGCCTGGGCCGACTGGTGATCGAATCGAAACTGCGAATGGGGCCGTCCGCCACCCCCGTGGCGGTTGCGGCGGAACTCCGTGCCGGCGGCGTGGAGGTGAGCGAGGAGAAGGTGCGGGAGGTGTGGGACGCGGGGGCGTGAGCCGGGTGAGTCCCGTCCGCCGGCTCACGCTGGCCGCTCGCCGAATCCGGCGAACAGGCCGTCTGCCGCGTCGTAATATCGTGCGCACTCGACTTCCCGCCCCCGCACCACCCGGCGAGCGGGCCGTCGGTCGCCGTGGTCACAGTGCACTGCCCGCTCGCGCCGTCCTGACTGTAGTACACCACCACCCACTCCCGCACTTTGTTCAGCCGGTGCGCCAGCGGGGTGTTGCTGAAAACCAGCCGGTACGCCCGCCCGCCCTTGTGGGTCTTCCAGACCGGCAGCCACGCGGCGGCGGTAGGGTTGAACCGTCGCGGGGCGACCTGCCGTAGCACGCCGGTGGCTGCCCTCTCCCGGTAGGCCGCGTCGAGCGCCAGCACGTCCGCCACCGGCGGCGTTTCGGCCACCGGCCCGGCGGTCGGCCGGCGGAACCGCCCGGCGAGGGCCTCTCGCACCTCCCGCACCCGCTTCGCCCCGAACCCCGGCACCCCCGCCAGCCGGCCATCGTGGGCCGCCCGCTCCAGGTCTTCGAGCGAGTTCAGACCGAGCCGGTCGTGCAGGGTGTTCGCCAGCCCCGGCCCGATGCCGGACACGCTCGACAGCACCGCCACCGGCCCCCCGAGCTGCTGCTCCAGGGTGGGGGCGTGGCCCCTCAGCGTCAGGTCTTCGATCACCCGGCTGAGCCGCTTGCCGACCCCCGGCAACTGCTCCAACTCGGCCCGCCCGCCGTCGCCCAGCACCTCCGCCACCGGCTTCTCCAGCCCTGCCACCACGCCCGCCGCCGTGCGGTACGCCAGCACCCGGTGCGGGTTGCCGCCCGGCCGCTCCAGCCCGTCCGCGATCGCCGTCAGCCGTTCCGCCACCGCCGAATTGGTCAGCGGCAGTCGGTCGGCCGGTCGTGCCAACGCCACCATTACCGCACCCGTTGTTGAAGTGAAGGGAGACACCCGATTATACCGCGAAGGGCTTGAAAACTTACGGAAAACGACGGTGTTGACGTGGTGCGGGCGTGGGATCGGACCCCGCCCCGCCACGTTCGGCCCGCTGTTTGCATTGCCACGAACAAACCCGCCCTCCGGCGGATTCGACCCTTCACACGCATCGAGACTGCTATGGCCCTCGACTCGCTTCACGACCTCTATGTGGAAGAACTCCGCGACTTGTACAACGCCGAGAACCAATTGCTGAAAGCCCTGCCGCGGATGGCGAAGGCGGCCACCCACCCGGACCTGAAGGCGGCGTTCACCGAACACCTGGCCGTCACCCACGGGCAGGTGGAGCGGCTGACCACCATCTTCGCAGAACTGGGCGAGAAGCCGACCGGCAAGAAGTGCAAGGCGATGGAAGGGCTGGTGGCCGAGGGCAAGGAGGTAATGGACGAGGAAGGTGAGCCGGCGGTGAAGGACGCCGCCCTCATTGCCTCCGCCCAGCGGGTGGAGCACTACGAGATGGCCGGGTATGGGTGCGTCCGCACGTTCGCCACCCTGCTCGGCCACACCGACGCCGCCGAACTCCTCCAGCAGACGCTGGACGAGGAGGGGGAGGCGGACAAGAAGCTGACCGAACTGGCAGAGAGCGTCATTAACGTGGAGGCGGACAAAGAGGGTGATAAAGAGGGGGACGATGACGGCGGGGAGGAAGGGGACGGTGGCGAAGAGCAAGGGCCGGCCCCAAAAGCGAAGCCGGCGGCCAAAGCGAAGGCCAAGCGATGACGACCCAGTTCGTCGCCACAGTGTGTCCCAACCCCGGCTACGCCCACCAGAACGAGCGGTCGGCCGACCGCGTTCGGTTCGTGTGGCAGGAGGAGGCGGTTCGTTACCACGCCGAGACGGGGGCATTCGTCGGGGGGCTCGTTGCCACCGGGCACACGCTGTACCACCCGGCTGACGGCTGAAGTTTGCCGGGTGGGGGGTGAGGTGACGACGGACGTGCTCGGCGTCCGCGACCTGGCGGAATATCCGGCTGACAGGAAGTGGCGGAAGGCTGTGCGGTCTGTGGCCGCGGCCGTCGGCCGACGGTTCGATCAGCACGAGGTGTTCGTTACCTTCAGCCCGTTCGAGTTCAGCCGGATCAAGTGCGGGGGTGGGGGCGATGACTGGTGACTCGCTCGCGCCGCCCGTCCGGTGTTCGTCGGGTACGCCGGCTGGAGCGTCCCGAAGCCGCACGCCGGCCGCTTGCCCGTCGCCGGCTCCTACCTCGCCCGGTACGCCGCCCAGTTCTCCGCCGTCGAGATCAACTCCTCCTTCTACCGCCCGCACCGCCCGGCCACTTACGCGCGGTGGGCCGCCACAGTCCCGGTCGGATTCCGCTTCGCGATGAAAGAGCCGAAGGCGATCGCGCACGAGAAGCGGCTGGCGGGCACTGCGGACTTGCTCGAACGATTTCTGTCGGAAGCCACCGCACTCGGCGACAAGCTCGGCCCGTTGCTCGTCCAACTACCGCCGAGCCTGTCGTTTCGCCCCGACGTGGCGGGCGGGTTCCTGACCGAAAAGCGGCAGCGGTTCGCCGGAGGGGTGGTGCTCGAACCACGTCACCCGACCTGGTTCACCGCCGAGGGCGAGCGACTGCTGGACTCCTTCCGCGTGGCGCGGGTGGCCGCGGACCCGGCGGTGGTGCCGGGGGCGGGCGATCCGGGCGGATGGGAGGGGCTGGTGTACTACCGACTGCACGGATCGCCGAAGGTGTAATATTCGGACTACCCGGCGCAGCATTTGGAGGAACTGGCGGGCCGGCTACGGGCGGCGGGCCGGGCTGAGGCGTGGTGCGTTTTCGACAACATGGCCGCGTTCGCGGCGACGGCGAACGCCCTCGAATGATCCGCCCGCCTCCCAGTTGGTTCCTGACTCACCCTAGCGAGCGGGCGAGGTAGACGGCGGTATCGCACTAGCCGAAGGGCGACGCCCGCTTCCGCGAGGTGCCACAGATCGTGCCCTGGACGCTCCGCGTCCCGTCCGGGGTGGTGGCCAACTGCGATTGCGGCTTCGGCACCCTGAAGAGTGCCCGTTACCGCGTGCTCGGCACCGACGGCTACCTGGAGAGGACCCGGCGTTCCCCTACTACGGTCTGGGGTTGAAGGTGTTCAAGAACGGCCAGGTGAGCGAGTACCGGATGAAGGAGGAGAACCAGTTCGCCGCCGAGATGGATCACTTCAGCGGGTGCCTGCTGGACGGCAAAGACTCCCGCACCCCCGGCGAGGAGGGGTTGGCCGAAGTGCGGGCCATCGCCGCCATCGCCGAGGCATGGAAGAGGGGCAAAACGGTCGCCGTCGGCAAGGGGTGACACCGGCCGCTCACCCCAACGGGACGATTTGCCCGTCAGCAACGGCGAACACCCGCTCGCCGCGACGGGGCACTTCCACGGCTAATCCGGTGAACCCGCCGAACGCCGGCAGCACGCCCACCCGGTCGGCAAACCGGAACGCCGGCAACTTCAGCCGATCCCGCCCGCGGCCGACGAGCAGCACGCCGGGATGCAGGTGCCCGGCTAGCACATACCCGCCCGCGGTCGGCTCCGGGAAGTGGGCGAACACGAAGGGCGGGTCATGCAGCTCCTCGTGCCACCCGCCCCATCCGGCCGGCGGCGGGCAGGCGCGGTCGTGGTTGCCGCGAATCAGATCGACGGCGATCGCCGGCCGCTCCGCCTTCCACCCTGCCAGCCGGTCGCCTAGGTCGCCCGTGATGCCGCCCCTCGCGTGCCAGAAGTCGCCGAGCACCACCAGCCGGGTGGCGCGGGTTTCGTCGAGTGCGGTCGCCAGCCGAGAGAGCGCTTCGTCCGGCCCACCGGGGACAGGCATGCCGGCGGCGCGGAAGGCGTCGACCTTACCAAAGTGCGGGTCGGCGACCACGAGCGCGGTCGCCTCTTCCCAAAAGAGCGAACGGTCGCCGCGGAGGTGGAGCCGCTGGCCGTGAAGGGTGAAGGGGTGGGTCATATCGACCCCGCCTTCTTCTCCAACTCGGCCGCCAGCCGCGCCACCCGGTCGGCCAGCTTCTCGCTCGAAACGGTCTCCCGCATCCGCTCCACCAGTAGTGGGAAGGCGAACGGGGTCGGCCGCGGCGGACGTGTGAACACCACCTCGCACCCGGCGATGCGCTCCAGCGCCGCCCGCAGCCGCGTCACCTCGAACTGGCGGTCAAGTACTTCGCGTTTCGCCTGCCAGAGCAGCAGGTTGTCCGGATCGTATTCGCGGAACACGTCGTAGAACAGCCCGCTCGACGCCTGCAACTGCTTGGCGGTGCGGCCGGCGTGCGGCAGCCCCGGCGAGATCAGCCCGGCCACCCGCGCGACCTCGCGGAACTGCCGCTTGGCCAGTTCGCCGGCGTTGAGCGAGTCGAGCACGTCGTCCGCCAGCCCGTCGGCGGCGAGCAAAATCTTGAGCGATTCGCCATCCACGTCAATGGGGTCGGGAGACACCAGTTCCAGCCCGTAGTCGTTCACGGCCAGGGTGAACGTCTGCGGGCGGAGGCGGGACATGCGATGGGCCAGGAGTGCCGCCACCCCTTCGTGAACCGTCCGCCCGTCGAACGGGTAGAGGTACAGGTGGTGCCCGTCCCGCGTCTCCAACCGTTCGACCAACAACTCGTGCGGAGCGGGCAACCGGCTCCACCGCGCCTGCACGTCGAGCACCGGCCGCACCGTTTGTAGCTCCGGGTCGTCGAACACTCCGCGGCGGGCGTCGTCCAGCTTCGCCCGCACCGCCGCCGCCAGCTCCGTGCTCAGGGGCAGGCGGCTGCCGCTCCACCGCGGCACCGTGTTCGGCGGCTGCTTGGTCAGCTTCACCTGCACCGTCATCTGGTACAGCCGCACGAACTCCAGCGTGCGTCCGGCGAAGGTGAACCGGTCCCCCGCCTTCAGGCGGGCGGCGAAGCTCTCGTCCACCGTGCCCAGCCGCCCGCCGCGGAGGAACCGCACCTCCGCCACCGCGTCCGAACTGATGGTGCCGATGCTCGTGCGATGCCGCTTGGCGGTCTTCTCGTCCGGCACGGTGTACCGCCCGTCGTCCCCCTTCGCCACCCGCCGGTACTCCGGGTACGCCCGCAGCGCGTCCCCCCCGCGGGTGACGAAGTCGAGCACCCAATCCCACTCGGCGTCGGAGAGGTGCTGGTAGGCGTGGGTGGTGCGGACCTCGGCCAGCAGTTCGCCCGCGTCGAACCCGCCGGCCAGGGCCGAACTGACCAGATGCTGCGCCAGCACGTCGAGCGGGTTGTGGACCGGCGTGCGGGCCTCGATCTTACCGCCGCTCGCCGCGGCGCGGGCGGCAGCCACCTCCACCAGTTCGAAGGCGTTGGTGGGCACGCACGTCACCCGGCTGGTTTCGCCCGGCCGGTGCCCGCTCCTCCCGGCCCGCTGCAACAGCCGCCCCACCCCTTTCGGGCTGCCGATCTGGAGCACCCGGTCCACCGGGGCGAAGTCTACCCCCAGGTCGAGAGTGGACGTACACACCACGCACCGCAGGGTGCCGGACCGCAGTTGGTCCTCCACCCAATCGCGGGCCTTGCGGTCGAGCGACCCGTGGTGTAGGGCGATGGCCCCGGCCCAGTCCGGGCGGGCGGTCAGGATCGCCTGATACCACGTCTCGGACTGACTGCGTGTGTTGGTGAACACGAGGGCCGAGCGGCCGGCGTCGATGGCGTCCACCACTTGGGGGAGCAGGCTCAGCCCCAGGTGCCCGGCCCACGGGAAGCGGTTAATCCGCGGCGGCAGGATGGCGTCCACCGTGATCGCCTTCGGCACGTGCCCGCGGATGACGCGGCCGGGGCGACCGGGGCCGAGCAGCGCCGCCATCGCTTCATCGATGTTGCCGAGGGTGGCACTCAACCCCCACACGCGAACCGCCGGGTTGAAGGTGCGCAAGCGGGCCAGTGCCAGTTCGGTCAGGACGCCCCGCTTGCCGCCGAGCAGCTCGTGCCACTCGTCGCACACGATCAGCTTAAGCGTGGCGAACTTCTCCCGCGCGTCCGGGTACGAGAGCAGCAGCGACAGGCTTTCCGGGGTGGTGACGAGCACCGACGGCAGCCGGACTTGTTGCTTCTTGCGTGCCGATTGGGGCGTGTCGGCGGTGCGGGTGCCCACGTCCCAGTGGAGGCCGAGCGGGGCGAGCGGGGCGAGCGGGGCGAGCAAACTCAGGGCGGTGTCGGCGGACAGGGCACGGAGCGGGGTGAGCCAGAGGACCGCTATTGGCGAGCCGAGAGCGTGAGCGACCGGAGGTGATTCGCTCCGGCCGCTCACACCTCCGACTCGCCACGCTTCCTGCACCGCCCCGAAAAACGCCGCATACGTTTTGCCGGTGCCGGTGTTAGCGTGAATCAGCCCGCTCTCGCCACGCTGGTACGCCGCCCACGCCTCCCACTGGAAGGCGAACGGCTCCCACCCGCGGGCCGCGAACCACCTCTCGAGCGAAACGCGGTCGTCCGCACTCGCCGGCGGGGGTGGCCTCGGCGTGGTCTTGCGGGGCGGGCGTGGTTTCGGGACTCCCCTTACACCCCACCCCCGCTGTTCAACAGCGCCCGCACGGTGTCGAGGGTATCGGCGTCGGCCGACTTCTTGTCGGTTCGCCAGCGGAGTATCCGGGGGAAGCGGACGGCGATACCGCTCTTGTGCCGGGTGCTCGCCTGGATGCCCTCGAACCCCAGCTCGAACACCAGCTCCGGCGTCACGGTCCGCACCGGGCCGAACTTCTCCACCGTGTTCCCCCGCACGAACGCATCCACCTTGCGGATGTCGGCGTCCGTCAGCCCGCTGTACGCCTTGGCGAAGGGCACCAGCTTCGGCCCGTCCCACACGCCGAACGTGTAATCCGTGAACAGCCCGCTCCGCTTGCCGTGCCCCTGCTGGGCGTAGATGAGCACCGTGTCCACCGCGAACGGCTCCACCTTCCACTTCCACCAGTCGCCCGTCACCCGCCCCACCCGGTACGCCGAACTCTTCCGCTTCAGCATCATCCCCTCCACCTTCTGCGCCCGGCTGCCCCGCCACTGTTCGGCCAACTCCTCCCACGAGGAGAACGCTAGCACGGGGGAGAGCATCAGCGCCGGGTGGCCGACCGCCGACACCACGACTTCTAACCGCGCCCGTCGCTCGGCCAGAGGCACCTCCCGCAGGTCCGCCCCGCCCTCCTCGATCAGGTCGTAGGCCACCAGTGACACCGGGATGTCGTCGAGTAGCTTCTTGCTGAGCGTCTTCCGACCGATCCGCTTCTGTAGGTCGGCGAACGGCTGCACCCCCCCGCCCTTCCACGGCAGAATCTCGCCGTCGATCACCGTGCCGTCGGGCAGCGCCTCGGCCACCGCCTTCAGCTCCGGGTAGCGGTCCGTCACCAACTCCTCCCCGCGGCTCCAGACGAACGGCTGCCCGCCGCGGCGGATCACTTGGGCGCGGATGCCGTCCCACTTCCATTCCGCCTGCCACTCCGCCGGCTCGCCGAGTTGCGCCGGGTCGCCTTCGAGCGGGTGGGCCAGGCAGAACGGGTACGGGCGGCTCAGGTCGGCCTCGCCGCTGTCCGGGGCGACGAGCGTGCGGTAGAAGGCGGCCGTCGGCTCCCAGGTGCCCATCAGCCGGTGCGAGATCACGTCCGCCGTCAGCCCGCTCACCTGGGCCAGCGCCCGCACCACTAGCAGTTGCGACACGCCGACGCGGAACTCGCCGGTGATGAGCTTGTTCCAGACGAGCCGCGGGCGGGGGTCGAGCGCGTCCCACGCCGCCAGCACCGCCGCCCGCTGGGTGTCTTCGCCCAGCCCTCGGAGCGGCAGCAGGTGGTTCGTTACCCATTCAGCGAGCGGGCGGTCGCTGAGTGACTGTCCCACAAGGTGGTGTTAAGCGGCATTGTGATATTGGAACTCGGCGTCCACATGTTTCGGCTTCAGCCGGTTGAGCATGAGGTGAATCATGGCCAACTTGACGAAGGCCTCCGACGACCGGACGCTCTT
>JANNVG010000311.1:0-9275 GCA_031414395.1 Fimbriiglobus sp. | reverse complement strand
TCGCCCCCCCGGGGGCACACCCGCCCCGCCGTTCGCCTCATCACCCGTCCGGGGTGTCCAGAATCTGCTGCAACCGCTCGGCCAGTTCGGGGCGGAACTTGGCCGGCCAGGTGGCGTCGATCAGGCCGACATCGGCCGCATCTCGCAAATCCACTCGGTCGTTGAGTCGGAACGATGTGAGTCCCATCCGCACCAGGGCTTCGAGGCTCAGGTGTCGATACCGCCCGTCTTCGCTCGTCTCCACCTCGGTCACGTCGGCGGTCGGTTCGAAATACTCGTCGCGGACTTTCTCGTTGGCGAACAGGATGTGAACGGCGTCGTGGGCCTTCGTACCGGGGCCGTCGAGGAACATGTCGATCTTCGCCGCGTGTCGGTAGATGAACCCCGCCGCTTCCATCGCCACCTTCGCCCGGTCGAAGTCCTCACGGCGCAGCAGGATGTCCACGTCTTGCGTGTTCCGCACGGCGGCCGGGTCGATGCGGGCGACCCACGCGGCGACGGCGTTGCCGCCGATTACGGCATAGAGCACGCCCGCCCCTTCGAGGGCGGCGGTGGAGCGGCGCAGGCGGTCACGAACAGCTTCCACAGCGTGTACCATCCTGTCCCAGACGGCGGGTCCGAATGCGATCATGATGGAGTGTAGTGTACCCGAAACGGTCGCGGCGAGTGGGGTCACGCCCCCCGCTCAGTAATCCGCCGGCAGCACCCCGCCGTCGTTCCGCACGCTCAGCATCCACTGCACGGCCGGGCTGGCGGTGTTCTTGACCGACCGCACGTGCCCGTCGCAGAAGACGAAGTTGACGTGCCCGCCGTCGTGCCGGCTGCCGAACTTCCACCCGCTCTCGTTCGGGTGCCGGGCCATCGGGTAGTACAGCCCCATCGGGCGGGTGCTGCCGTGGTAGTACTGGCCGTTGTAAACCGAGTTGTCGTAGTACGGGAAGGCCTGGAACGACCCGCCGTTCAGCCCCAGTGCCGAGTACACGCCCCGCCCCTCGGTGCCCGACTGCACGTGCTTCTCGCCGGCCAGCACGGTGTTACTGGTGCCGTCGGTAACGCCCAGCAGGCTCACCCCGTACCCGTCCACCGCCCCGTTGCCGGCCGGCCCGCCCAGTACCGTCTGCGACGGGGACGGCGACGGGTCGTACCCGCCGACGTTGTGGTACGGCGGGATGCCGTCGATGTCTCCGCCGATGAGCGCCCACACTTCACGCTTGTTCCCGTCCGGGTCGTTCCCGAACCGCTGGGCACACAGGGCGGCGAAGGCGGTGTCGTCGGATCGGCCGAACCGCCCGCTGTCTCCCAAACACACGGCGTAGTCGCCGGTCGCCCCGCGCACCACGCTGAACCGGTTGCCCCCGCCCCCGCTGTTGAGTACCCACTCGGCCGAGTCCAGCAGGTCGCCGTCCTCCGACACGACGGCCCCCGAGCGGCTGCCGCGGAAGGTCGGGCACTGGTAGATCTTCACCGGCAGTGCCGCCGGGCCGGCGTTCATCGCGTAGGCGTCGTTCGTGTCGAACCGCAGGTACAGGTTGTTCTGCTCGATCATCGGCAGGATGGTGACGGCCCAACTGGTGCCCACGCTGTTCGCCCGCACCGCCGGCAGGTGCCCGTTGCCGCTCTCGTAGTTCAAGAACGCCAGCCCGATCTGCTTCAGGTTGTTCTGGCAACTCATGCGCGACGCCGCCTCCCGCGCCTTCTGCACGGCCGGCAGCAGCAGGCCGATGAGCGTGGCGATGATGGCGATCACCACCAGCAGCTCGATCAGCGTGAACGCCCCTCGACGCAACGTCGTCATCGCCCACCCCCCGGTTGGAACTCGGATCGGTTGAACCCGGAATACGGCACCATGAATCGGATCGGCTCTCCCGTCCCGCCGATCGCGGCGGCGGGCAGCGTGAGAATGCCACCCCCACCGGAGCCGGCCGGCGGCGGGTCGAAGTACAGCGTCTGGCGGGCCACCCCGCCCACCCCCAGCGGCAGCGGCTTGGCCGGCGGTTCGCCCGGCACGGTCCCGTCGAACTTGTGCCGCGGGATGTCGGCGTCGTCGGCCGTGCGGAACACGGGCGGGGCGGCATCCGTCCAGCCGCTGAACGGCACCGCCGCCGGGTACCCCTCGTTCGACACCTCCACCACCACCCGCAGCACCTCGGCCGACTTCTTCACCACCGGCTTCTTCGCCCCGGCCGGCTTGGTGGTCACGTCCACCGTCCCCCGCTGCACGCTCACCACACCCACCTTCACCCCGTCCTTGAACCACACCGCCTTCGTCGCGTCGATCGGCCTCCGCCCGTCCGTCTGTTCGCCGTTCGCCCCCACCGCCACCGCCTCGTCGGCGTTGTACCCCCGCGCCGGCCACCACCCTTCGCCCAACAGCCACGGCAGGAGCAGGCACAGCAGCAGCGACCCGCCGGCGGCGCCGAGGGCGATCCACGCGAACAGCTTCCGCCGGTCGGCGGCCAGGAGGCTCCACCCGGCGATGCCCGCGGCCACCACCGCCAGCCCCAGCCACACCAGCCGGCCGAAGTCGGGGATCACCCACGCCACCAGTCCGGACAGGGCCACCGCTGCGGCGATCAGTCCGGGCAGGCGGGCCGGGTCGGACAGGTCGGCCGGGTCCACCTCGTCGGCGGGCACGGGCTTGGCGTCGGGCAGCGTTTCCGCGGCCGGCGGTTCGACGGGTGACGGGGTCGGGCCGTCGGACGTTCGGCGCGGCGGCTCGTCAAGCACGACGCTCGACGACCCGGACGACGACGCGGCGACCGCCTCTTCGGTCGGGATGACGGTGAACTCGGACCCGCACGACGGGCACTTGGCCGTCGTGCCGATGTCCTCGTCGGGCACTCGGACTCGTCCGCGGGAGCAGTACGGGCAGACGGAAACGATGGGCATGATCGGTCCGACGATGCGGGCGGTGATGCTTGGGCTACTCGCATCGTAACGGCGTTGGTGCCTTTCCTGACGTGCCGAGTGAGAAGAATCTGAGAACGGCCGCGGGCTGCCTGAAAATCGGACAGTGCTCGCGTTCCGTCGCCTTCTGTCAACAGCCCGCCGCCGCGGATGGTTCTTTCCACCTCCCTCTACCCTCCCGTGGAATCATGTCCTGAACGAAGAAGATCCTTTGCCGGCCAAGCACTTACGGCGAACCGGCCTCCACTGGTGAAGCCGTGAAACCATCCGCCGGGTGGCGAACGTCTGCCGGATGCTGGCGAATCCGGCGAATTTTTCCGACCCGAAACACTGCCTATCACACCCCTTGCAACAATCGGTGGGGGGCACACGCGAACGGCAATTGACACCTGCGTCGCACCAGATTACCATTCCACACAGATCGCGACGGTCGTCGAGCGACGGACTCCACCCGAGACGTTTCGATGCACGCCCGCAAGCTCCTCATCATTGCCGTCCTCGCCACCGCCGGTTGTCGGCCCGAGGCGTCCGTTCCGTCCGCCTCCTCCGCACCCATTCCCGCCGAGCAGTACGTGCCGCGGGCGAACGAGCTGTACGTGCGGCGCGACGTGCCGCCGGTCTTCGCCGACGACACCGCCACGCTCACCGTCGCCTTCCCGATTTCGAACGACGGCACCACCCCGCTCACCTTCACCGGCGTCCGCAAGTCGTGCGGGTGCTCGGACGCCGAACTGACCAAGACCACGCTGAACCCCGGCGAGGAGGCGACGCTGAACGTGGCCGTCCGCACGCCGGGGCGGTTCGGCGAGCAGCGGATCACCTGCTACGTGGACGAGGCCGGCGGCAAGACGTGGGTGTGCGACCTGCACACCACCATCCACCAGCGGTTCCGGTTCGACCCGCTGGCCACCCACTTCGGCCACACCCGTCCGCCGCGGGCGGTCGCCGACCAACAGGCGACGCACCGCCCCATTTCGGGTAGACTCTCGGGACAACTGGCGGGCGTTAAGGGATTGCGTAAACTAACCCCTCTTCCCTTCCCGCAGGGAGGCAATCGCCTCGAAAACGAGGACGGCATGAATGGCAACGATAGTGGACAGAAACTCAGTATTGGGGGCGTGAGGTCGTCCGCTGCGGTCTACGGCCTGACCCTCGCCGCCGTCGCCGCCGCCGGGTTGCTGCGGTGGTTGTTCGACCCCTCCTTGGGCGACCACCTGCCGTTCGTCACGTTCTTCGTCGCTGTCGCCGTGGCATCGTGGGCCGGTGGGTTGCGGCCTGCCCTGCTCGCCACCTGGCTGGGCTTCGTGGTGGCGTTGTACTTCTTCATCCCGCCCCGGCACTCGTTCACCTTGCCATCCGGCCCGCACCTGTTCGGACTGGCGATGTACTTCATGGTGAGCTTCGCCTTCGCCGGGTTCGGCGAAGCCCTTCATGCGGCCCGTCGCCGGGCGATGCGGGAGCGGGTGAAGGTGTTGGCCGAGCAGGAGCGGTTCCGGCTCGCCGCCGACGCCGTGAACGGCATTATCTACGAGTTCGACATCCAGACCGGCCACGTCGAACGGCAACGCGGGCTATACGAAATCCTCGGCTACCGGGCCGACGAGGTTCCGCCGACCGCCGCGTGGTGGTTGGAGCAAATCCACCCCGACGACCGGGAGGCCATCCAGAAACGGTTTGCGGAGTTGACCGGAAACTCCATCGTGAGCGAGTACCGGGTGCGGCACAAGGATGGGCGTTGGCTCCATGTTGAAGACCGGGCCGTGCTGCTGCGGGGCAACGATGGCCACCCGGTCAAGATGTTCGGCTGCACGGTAGACGTGACGGACCGGAGGGCGGCGGTGGCGAAGGAGCAAAAGGCTAGCGTGCAGGTCGTTGCCCTGATGGAGAGTCTGACGGAGGGGTTCTGCGTCCTCGACCGTGAGTACCGCTTCAGCTACGTCAACGCCGCCGCCGAGAAGTCCAACGGCATGGGTCGGGATGAACTTCTCGGACGGACGCAGTGGGAGGCCTTTCCCCAGTGCGTCGGCACCGTCCTTGAGCGCGAGTTCCGGCGGGCGATGGTCGAGCGGGTGACGACCGAGTTCGAAAACCACTACGCCCCGTGGGACCGCTGGTTCGCCCTCAAGGCGTACCCGGCCCCGGACGGCGGCATCTGCGTCCTCTACCGGGACATCACCGACCGCAAGCGGGTCGAGCAGGCGCTGACCGAGCGGACGGCGCTGCTGAACGGGGTGCTGGAGGGGACGACCGACGTGATCTTCGTGAAGGATCTGAACGGCCGCATGCTGCTGGCGAACGCCGCTTTCGCCGCGGCTGCCAGATCCACCCCCGAGCAACTCGTGGGGAAGACGGACGAGGAGTTGTTCCCGCCGCACGTGGCGGCCGCGATCCGGCAACATGAGGAGGCAGTGCTCGCCGGTGGATCGCCGGTCCAGATCGAGGAGACGATCCCAGGCGCGGGCGAGGCGCGGGTATTCCTCACCCTGAAGACGCCGCTGCGCGACGGAAGCGGTCGCGTCGTGGGCGTACTCGGCATCAGCCGCGACGTCACCGAGCGGAAGCGGGCCGAGGAGGAGCGGCGGCTGCTCGCCTCGATCGTGGAGAACTCGTCCGATTTCATCGGCATCTCGGACGCCGAAGGCAACCCGGTGTACGGCAACCGGGCGGCGATGAAACTCGTCGGCATCGAAGGCATCGAGCAATTGCGGCGTAGCAAGATAGTCGATTACTTCGTCCCGGAGCAGCGGCAGTTCGTCGCAGAGGTCGTCCTGCCCGCCGTTATCAAGGACGGGCGGTGGTGCGGCGAACTGACGTTCCGACACTTCGTCACGGGGGCGACGATTCCCGTCCTGTACGACCTGTTCCGTGTGGACGACCCGGCGACGGGCAGGCCGATCAACTTCGCCACCATCACCCGTGATTTGACCGAGCGGAAACGGATCGAGGCCGAGCGGGAAAGCGAGCAGAAGACGCTCGCCACCGTGGTCGAGCGGTGTCCGTTCGGCATCTACATCGTGGACGACGAGTTCCGCATGATGCATGTGAACACCCCGTCAGAGAACGTCGCGTTCGTCAACGTGCGGCCACTCATCGGGCGTCTATTTGACGAGGTGGTGCGGATCGTCTGGCCGGAACCCGTCGCCGCCGATGTCATCAACATCTTTCGCCACACGTTCGCCACCGGCGAGTCGTACTCCTCACGGGAGTTTGTTACCCGACGTGCCGACACCGGCCAGACCGAGGGCTACGAGTGGGAAGCCCACCGCATCACGCTACCGAGCGGGCGGCACGGGGTGGTGTGTTATTACTTCGACGCCACCCGGCTGCGGCAGGCCGAGGAGAAACTGCGGGAGAGCGAGTCCCGTTTCACCGTCGCCCTCAAAAACTCTCGCATCCTCGTCTACACCACGGACGCCGACTTGCGGTACACATGGATGCACAACCCGCACCCGGCGTTCAATTCGGTCGATGTCGTCGGTCGCCGGGACGACGAGTTGCTCCCACCGGAGCAAGCCGCCCCCCTCACCGCTGTCAAGCTGGACGTGCTGAACAGCGGTGTCGGGAGGCGGGCCGAGTTCGCCGTCGAGGTCAACGGCGAACGGGCCGTTTACGATCTGACGGTCGAGCCGCTGCGGGACGGGACGGGGGGCGTCGTCGGCGTGACCGTGGCGGCGATGGAGATCACCGACCGCAAGCGGGAGGAAGCCGCCTTGAAGGTTTCCGAGGTTCACTATCGACGGCTGTTCGAGTCGGCCAAAGACGGCATCCTGATCCTCGACGCCGACGCCGCCACGATCACCGACGCCAACCCGTTCATGGCCGAATTGCTGGGCTACTCGCAGGACGAGTTCGTGGGGAAGGAACTCTGGCAGATCGGGCTGTTCAAGGACGCGGAGGCGAGCAAGGCGGCGATGCGGGAACTCCAGGAGGAGGGGTACATCCGGTACGAAGACCTGCCGCTGGCAACCAAGGCGGGGCGGCCGATCAACGTGGAGTTCGTCAGCAACGTGTACGGCGAAAACGGGGAAACCGTCATCCAGTGCAACGTCCGAGACATCACGATACGGCGGAAAACGGAGCAGGCGTTGGCGAAAGCCCTGATCTACGCCGACGACATCGTCGCCACCCTGCGGGAACCGTTCGTGGTCCTCGACCGCGACCTGCGGGTGAAGACGGCGAACCGCTCCTTCTACGACTCGTTCCACGTCTCGAAGGGCGAGACGGAGAACCAGTTCGTGTACGACCTGGGGAACGGCCAGTGGGACATTCCCGCCCTGCGGACGTTACTGGATCAAGTCCTCTCCCGCAACAAGTCCGTCCACGACTTCGAGGTCGAACACACTTTCCCGGCCCTCGGTCGAAAGACCATGCTCCTCAACGCCCGGCCATTCCCCCCGGACTCCAAACACCCGGAGTTGATCCTGCTCGCCGTGGAAGACGTGTCGGCGGTGCGGGAGCGGGCCGACGAACTGGCCGAAGTCAACCGCCGGAAGGACGAGTTCCTGGCGACGTTGGCCCACGAACTCCGCAACCCGCTCGCCCCGCTCCGCAACGGCCTGCAAATCATGAAGCTGGCCGGGGGCAACCCCGATGCGGTCGAGAAGTCCCGCGGGATGATGGAGCGGCAAGTCGGCCAGATGACCCACCTGATCGACGACCTGATGGACTTGTCCCGCATCAACGGGGGCAAGATCGTGTTGCAGAAGGCGAGGTTGAAGATGTCCGACGTGGTTCAGGACGCCGTGGACACCAGCCGCTCGCTGATCGAGGAGCGGGGCCACGCTCTCGTCGTGGACGTGCCCCCCGAACCGCTCTACGTCGATGCCGACCGCACCCGGCTGGCCCAGGTGTTCGGCAACCTGCTGAACAACGCCGCCAAGTACACGGAGACGGGAGGCCGCATCCGGGTGGCCGTCGAGCGACAGGGGAGTGATGTTGTTGTGGCCGTCGAGGACAACGGGGTGGGCATCCCGGCCCACATGCTGACCCGTGTGTTCGATATGTTCGCCCAGGTGGACCGCTCGTTGGAGAAGTCGCAGGGCGGGTTGGGGATCGGACTGAACATCGTCAAGCGGTTGGCCGAGTTGCACGACGGCAGCATCGTGGCCGAGAGCGGCGGTCACGGGGCGGGGAGCCGGTTCGTCGTGCGGCTCCCGGTGGTGCTGACCGTGACGACCGACGGGCCGGACGACGACAACAACGTCCCGATGGCCAAGCCCGCCCGCCGCCGCATCCTCGTGGTGGACGACAACGTGGACGGGGCGGGCAGCTTGGCGATGATGTTGGACTTCATGGGGAACGAGACGCAGACGGCCTTCAACGGCCTGGAGGCGGTCGCGGTGGCTGAGTCGTTCCGACCGGACGTGATCCTCATGGACATCGGGATGCCGAAGCTGAACGGGTACGAGGCGTGCCGCCGCATCCGTGAACGGCCGTGGGGCCGAGACATCGTCATCGTGGCTCAAACCGGCTGGGGGCAGGACGAGGACCGGAAGAAGAGTTCGGACGCCGGATTCGATCACCACCTGGTCAAGCCGGTGGAAACGGGCGCCCTGATGAAGCTGCTGGCCGGGTTGAAGACGGTGACGGCGTAACTTGAGAGAGGGCAGAAGGAGGGCAGCATTTGCCCCTTCGCCCACCGCCCTTCCGCCCTACAATCGCAGTGTAGAACCGCCGTAATTCATCTACCCGAAAGGGCTTTCAACGCATCCTTGACACATCTGCAACTCTGTTGAAACACGAGGGTAGTAGTCGCTGCACCTGACCCGGCGGGCGTGACGGCCGACCACATGGCCGTTGCCGCCCACCCGATCCCCGCCTTCCGCTGCCCGACCGACGCACGACCACTCGGCCGGTTCGACTACGAGCCGGCCGCGACTAAGGAACAGCCGTGGGGCCTGACCAACTACCTCGGTGTGGCCGGCACCGGGTTCGCCATGAACAACGGGGTGTTCCACCCGCGGTTGGTGGTGAGTACGGCCGGCATCACCGACGGCACGTCGAACACGGTGATGATCGGCGAACGGCCGACCGGCCTCAGCGGGTATGGCAGCACGTGGTATTCCGGCTGGGGTACGTTCCGCTATTTCAAAGGCCAACTCATGCCGGTGGATGTGGAGTGGGCGAATAGTCCGGTCGAACGGACGGTCTGTCAGGACCGCACCGTCTTCCAGCCCGGCAAGTACGACGACCCGTGTCATCAGCACCACTTCTGGAGTCTGCACCCCGGCGGGGCGAACTTCGCGTTCGCCGACGGCAGCGTGCGGTTCCTCAGTTACTCCGCCGCGAGCGTGCTGCCCGCGCTCGCCACCCGCGCCGGCGGGGAGACCGTCCCCGGCGAGTGGTGACGGCGTGCGGACGAAATGCGA
>JANNVG010000310.1:0-13140 GCA_031414395.1 Fimbriiglobus sp. | reverse complement strand
GCAGGTTCAACATGCTGAACGCGAACAGGCTCATGTACAGGTAGAACTGGCCGAACCGCCCGCGGCGATGGCTCTCGCCTGTTAGCCCGACGCGCGAGCGAGGGGCGTGGGTGTCATGCGACAAAGAGTTGGTTGGCCCCTCGCTCGCGCTTCGGGCTAACGGGGGCAGCGGAACCGGCCCGGTCTCGTCCTTCATGTGCCCGAGGGCGAACAGGAAGATCATCGACCCGATGCCCGTGACCATGCACGTCATCAGCACGGTCAGGCGGTCGATGCGGTAGCCGATCTGGAGTGCCGAGGCGGGTTCGGCCGGTTCGGTGCCGTGCTTCACGCTGCCGATCTGCACCCAGTCGAAGTGTTCCGCCCACCGCTCCGGCCGTGTGCCGTCGTCGTTGAAGAATTCCACCGCCCCCCACCCGGCCAGCCCGGCCGCACCCATCATGCACGCCACGGTGAAGTAGCCGGCAATGGGCCGCGAGCGATCTCCTCCCAAGAGGGTGTGAACGCTGCCCCGCCAGCCGTCGCACCCGCGGGTGAGGTGCCGCACCATACCCGCCAGCGCCAGCACCACCGCCGGCACCAGCGGCAGCAGGGTGGCGAGGGCGAACAGCCGGCCGGGGTGTGCGGACACGTCGAACATTAGCCCCTCAAGTCCTTCGCGGCTTCCACATCCGCGGACCCGTGGTTGTTGTAGAAGTTGAGGAAGATGGCCAGGGCCACCGCCGCCTCCGCCGCCGCCAGCACCACCACCATGAGGGCGAACACCTGCCCTTCCAGCTTCAGTTCGGGAATGAATCGGGCGGCGGCCACCAGGTTCACGTTCGCCGCGTTCAGGATGAGTTCGACGCCCATCAGGATGCCGACCGCGTTTCGCTTCGTGGCCAGGCAGAAAACGCCACAGCAGAAGAGGAACGCGGCGAGCAGGAGGAACGGCTTGAGGCCGAGTTCGTTCACGAGTGGGCCTCCGTCGTTGGGGGAAATCCTACCCCGCCAGCCCCCCTCCCTGAGAGGAAGAGGGGGAGTAGGTTTCTGGCCTTGCTCCCCCCCGTCCTCTCAGGAAGGGGGGGCCGGGGGGGGTAGGTTATCAGTTCGCCGTTTCGCCCGCGCCAGATACGCCGCGGCGATCAGCACCACGAGCAAATGCACGCTCACGATCTCGAACGGCAGCAGGTAGCTCTTCCCGCCTTCCTCGATGCCCAGGAACGTCATGCCGAGTTCGCTCAAGGTCGGCGAGGTCGCGTCGTCCGGTTGCGGCGGGGTGGCAATGTTCAAGCTGGCCTTCACCAGCAGTGCGAACAGCCCGGCCGCCAGCACCCCGCCGATCACCCACTCCATCCGCTTCGTCGCCAGCACCGCGAACGGCCCCTGGTTCGTAATCATCACCCCGAACACCACCAGCACCAGTGTGCCGCCGACGTACACGATGAGCTGCGCCGCCCCCAGGAACTCCGCCCCGAGCAGGAAGTACAGCCCGGCCACACCGACCAGAGTGAACAGCAGCCACACGCCCGCCCGCACCATGCTGCGCGACGCGGCAACCCCGACGGCGCCCGTCGCGGTCACGGCCGCCACCGCCGCGAACAGCACCACCGCCAGATTCATGGGCGACACCGGCTAGAATGTCTTGACCGAACCGCGTGGGTTATGGAATAAGCCGACACCCCCGCGTCAGCAAGCCGCCGGACGGAATCTCGTGACCCCCACCCCGCCCCAACTGGTCGCCCTCCTCGCCGCCTGCCGGGCACGCCCGGCGGACGATCTGCCGCGCCTGGTGCTGGCCGACTGGCTGGACGAGAACGGCCAACCGGAGCGGGCCGAGTTCGTGCGGGTGCAGGTGGAGCTGGCGCACCCGACGGCGGACGTGGAGCGCATCCGGCGGTTGAAGAAGCGGGAGGCAGACCTGCTGGCGGAGTACGAACCCGACTGGACCGGCGGCTACCGGGCGGCGCACGCGGCCATGATGCCGGCCCGCCGCCCCGGCCATCGCGGTGCCGGCGGGTATGTCGGCCCGCACCCGCCGTGGTATCGGTTCGTGCGGGGGCTGGTGCGGGTGGGCAACGCGACCGAGTTCACCGACCGGCCCGAACTGCGGGCGTGGTTGCGGACGCCAGAACTGCACTGGCTGGAGCACATCGACTTCAGCTTCGTGACGGTCGAGTGGTTCACGAAAGCCGAACTGCCGGACGAACTGCACGGGCGGGTCGGGCTGACGTTGCGGGTGGGGGAAGCGCCGCCCGACGTCCGCCGCCGGCAGTTCAACCTGCTCGCCGTGTCGGGCAACTTCGCCTTCGTCCGCTCGCTCACGGTCCTCGGCGGCGGGGGTGAACTCGTGCTGGACGAGGTGACGCGGGCGGACGTGACGAACCTGGTGGCCGTCTCGGTGGAGGGGGATGCGGGGCAGCGGGCGGCTGGACTGGTCGCGTCGGCACCGTTCAACTCACTCTCGTCGCTCAACATCGGCTCGATCAGCGAAGCCGGCATTCGTGCCCTCGCCTCTTCACCACATCTGGGCAACCTGACGCACCTGAACCTGCTGGCCAGTCCCATCGGGGACGCGGGGTTGGTCGCGCTCTGCCGCTCGCCGCTCGCCGACACGCTCCGCAGTGTCGAGTTCCCGAACACCGGCATTACGGACGTGGGGGTCGCGGCACTCGTGCGGTCGCCGCTGTTCGGTCACATGCACGGGCCGCGGCTGAACCTGATGATGAACAAGATTGGAGACGACGGGTTGAAGGCGCTCGCCGCGTGCGAACACCTGTTGCGGTTCCGAGAACTCGTATTCCGCTCTGGGGATGAACCGCACCAACAGAATCAGATCGGCGATGCCGGCGTGGAAGCGCTCGCCGCGTCGCCGTTCGCCGCGAACTTGCAATTCCTCGACTTCTGGCGGAACCGCATCACCGACCTCGGGGCGTTGGCGTTGGCCCGCTCACCGCACCTGAACAAGGTGATGGACCTGAGCGTGAAGGAGAACGCGGTGACGGCGAAGGGGGCGGCGGCACTGCACGAGCGGTTCGGCGAGAAGGCGAAGGTGTGACCGGGTTTTGTAGGGCGGGTCGAGCGGGGTTCCCATCGGCTGTACCAAGTCCCGGCGAGGGTTGCCTAACCAACCACCGCGACGACCCGCCGCGCACAACA
This sequence comes from Fimbriiglobus sp., assembly GCA_031414395.1. Lineage (GTDB taxonomy): Bacteria > Planctomycetota > Planctomycetia > Gemmatales > Gemmataceae > JALHQU01. The sequence goes on along the minus strand of JANNVG010000310.1, from coordinate 10,002 downwards.
CGGCGGGTCGTCGCGGTCATTCGAGGGATTCAGTCACTGACACTTTGATGGGGTGTTTGCACACGCTGCTCGACCCGCCCTACAAGACCGGCTTCGCCCACACCCCTTCACCACTCCCGTGCGGGGCACCTTTGCCGAACACCGCCGCCCCGAACACGCCCACGCCGAACAGCAGCGAGCCGAACCCGAGGACGTACTTCGTCACCCCGCCAATGTACGGCTGCGCCCACAGTTGCCACGCGCACACGCCCACCAGCAGCACGCACGCGATCGGCAGGAAGTACTTCAGGCACGTCGTCATCACCTGATCGATCCGCAGCCGCGGCAGGCTCCACCGCGCCCACATCATCACCAGCACCAGCACCGAACCTTTGCCCACGAACACGGCCGCGTTCAGAGCATTCCCGCCCCACACGCCGAACTGCTCGACCGGCTCGAACGGCAGGACGCCGGTGTGCCACCCGCCCAGGAACAACAGGCACGCCAGCCCGCTGACCGCGAACATGCTGGCGTACTCGGCCAGGAAGAAGACGCTCCAGCGGAACCCGCTGTACTCGGTGTGGAAGCCGGCCACCAGCTCGCTCTCGGCTTCGGCCAAATCGAACGGTGCCCGCTTGCAACTGGCCGTCGCGGTGATGAAGAAGATGACGAACGCGATCAGGTTGAACGGGTCGTGGAACGCGGTCCAGTTCCAGAACCACTCGCCCTGCTGCTTGCCCATCTCGTTCAGGTTGAGCGTGCCCATCACGCACACCGGCACCACCACGCACAGGCTGCGGGGCACCTCGTAGCTGACCACCTGCGCCGCCTCGCGGATGCCGCCGAACATGGCCCACTTGCTGCCGCTCGAGTACCCGGCCAGCATCACGCCGAACACTTCCACGCTCAGCACGGCCAGCAGGAAGAACGCCGCGGTGGGCAACTCGACCGCCACCAGCCCGAGGCCGAACGGCAGCACCAGGAAGGCGGTGAACGACGCACAGAAGGCGAGGTACGGGGCGACGCGGAAGAGCAGCTTGTCGGCGCCGTCCGGGACGGTGTCTTCCTTCGTGATGAGCTTGATGCCGTCGGCGAGCGATTGCAGCAGGCCGAACGGGCCGACTCGCGTGGGGCCGAGGCGGTCTTGAATGCGGCCGGACACCTTACGCTCGGCCCAGATGTACAGGAACGCCGACACGCCGACGAACCCGATGAGCACGGACGCCGCGATGACCGCCGCCAGCAGCACGGCGGCCCAATGCGGCATGTGTTCGGCGAGCGATTCGACCATGAAGATACTCCGACGAGCCGCGACCGCCAGGGAGCGGAGTGACTTACCGCTCCCTGGCGGTCGCGGCTCGTAATCTACGGCGGAAAGGCCCCCGCCGCGACCGCCCGGCCCTGTTCGGTCAGCTTCAGTCGCCCGTCGCTGTCCGTCACCAGCCCGTTCCGCTCGGCCCGCCTCACCACCCTCGTCACGTCCGCCGGCAGCCAGTGCAAGTGCCGGTGCAATCCGGCCGCGTCGGACTCGTCCGCCTCTTGTGGCGTGCCCTCGTGTTGCAACAGGTGAATCGTCAGCATCGTCTCGAAGAACCGCCGCCGTTGGGCGAGCCGCGTGAGCAACTGCGCCACCAACCCCCGCCGCGGGGCGATCAGGAACACCACGCCGAAGGTCAGCCCGAGCACCACGGCCACCGTGCCGGCCACGTTCGCGTCGATGACGACGGCCAGCAGAGTGCCCGCCACCGCCCCGCCGACGGCGAAGGCCACACTCAACATGAGCATCCGCGACAGGCGATCCGTCAGCAGGTACGCCGTGGCCGCCGGCACCACGAACAGCGCGACCACCACCACCACGCCGACGGCGTCGAACGCGGCCACAGCGGTCAGGCTCACGCACGTCATCAGACCGTAGTGCAACACTGCCGGGGCGAACCCGTACACCGTCGCCAGTTCCGGGTCGAAGGTGCTCAGCTTCAACTCCTTGTACACCAGCAGCACGAGCAGCGCGTTCAGCACGAACAGCCCGATCAACACCCACGCCGACCGCGGGCCGAGCGGCACACCCCAGAGCACGAGCGCACTTTCCGGCGAGGCCGAGAACACTTCATTGCCGAGCAGCACGGCGTCGGTGTCCAGGTGGGCTTTGGGATCGACCGACAGTGTGAGCAGGATCGCCCCGACCGCGAACAGCGCCGGGAACACTAGCCCGATGGCCGCATCCTCCTTCACCAGCTTCGTCCGCTGGAGCAGTTCGACGAGGGCGACGGTGAGTACGCCACTGGCGGCGGCGCCGAAGAAGAGCAGGGGGGAGGAGCGGTCGTGAACGAGCAGGTAGGCGACGACGATGCCGAACAACAGGACGTGCGAGATGGCGTCCGATACCAGCGCCACCCGCCGCAACAGCAGGAACACGCCGGGCACGGCGCACGCCGCCCCGACAGTGGCGAGGAGCAGGACGAGGGAGAGGTAGGGAGACATCACAGTGCGGAGTGCGGAGTGCGGAATGCGGAACACAAGGCAATTTCACCGCCGAGGGCACATGAGGGCACGAGAGGAAGACAGAGGAACTCACGCAGAGTCGCAACGACGCAGAGAAAACAGAAGACAATGTTCGGAGGCCGTCCTCATTCCCTTCCTTCTCCGCTCTGCGTCGTTGCGACTCCGCGTCAGGTCTTGTTCTCTCCTCGGCCTTCCTCTCGTGCCCTCATGTGCCCTCGGCGGTGAAATCTGTCTTCTGTTTCGTGTCACTTCTCCGGCAGCACGCTCTTCTTGTCGGCCGTCGGGAAGGTGTCGGGCAGCTTCTGCGTCACTTTGCCGGTGGCCGCCCACTCGGTGCCGCGTTGCAGCGTGGCGACGAACCCGACGCACCGCATGGAGTTCACGTCGTGGCCCATCGGCGTGTGGAACACCCGCCCCTTGCCGTAGTCCACCGTCCAAATCATCGGCTCGTGGGCGGCGGTGCCCTTCTTGTCGGCCGGCGGGATGGCGGTGGCCAGCACCTTCACGTTCTCGATCGGCCCCCGCATGTTGTCGTACAGCTCGTCGTTGTTGTGCAGCCACTCCTTCGGCATCCCCTTCGTGACGGGGTGGTCGGCGTCGCGGGTCGTCACGGTGAACGGCCCGGTGTAGCGGTGGCCCGACCCCTGGTCCTTGCCGGCGTCCACGATCTGTTCCTTGCCGCCGTCGTCGTACTTCAGCCGCTTGCCGAACTTGGCGTCCCGCCAGCCCATGCCGATCATCTGGTTGTACTCCTTCCACTCGCCGAAGGCGTTGTTCGCCGCGTGGACGATGACCAGCCCCATCTTGCCCTCCTTCAGCCGCCCGTCGAGCAGGTCGTTCAGCTCCTTGCTCCATTTCTCGCCGTTGTAGTTGCTCACCACCACGTCGCACTTGTCCAGGGCCGGGGCGAACTTGGCCATCTCCTCCTTCTTCCCCTTGTCCGGCGTGGTGGCGACCGTCACGTCGAACAGGCCGGCGTCCTCCAGGTGCTTCTGGAGCACCGGGGTGGTGGCCTTCCAGTTGTGGTTGTTCTGGCCGTCGATGATGACGACCTTGATCTTGTCGGCGGCGACGGCGGGGAGTGTGAGGGCGAGTGCGAGGGCGGGCAGGAGGAATCGCATGAGACGTGCTCGGGGGGAGGGACACCCCGAATTGTGTGCGGGAGCCGTGCCGGAGTCAACGGCCCGAAATGGCGAACGGTGCGACGTGAGTCCACCGGTGCTGTGACACACCGGCGGACTCACGTCGCGCCGTTCGCCACGTCGTGACTAGTTGATCGCGTCTTTCAGCGCCTTGACCGGGAACGCCTTCACCTTCTTCGACGCCGGCTTCGACTTGGTGACGTACTCCTTGCCCGTGGCCGGCATCACCTTCTTCTCCCCGCCCTTCACCGCGTCCACCTTCTTCACCTTCAGCTTGGCCACGCCCGGCAGGATGAACTCGCCGTTCGCCTTCAGTTGGGCGGCCACCGTCTCCACGATCTTGTCGTACAGGGCGGACACGTCCGACTTCGTGTGCGTGTCGCCGGCCAAGTGGGCGATGAACGCCGACTTGGTCATCTTCTTGGCCTTGGCCTTGGCCGCCGGTTTCGTCGGTTTCGCCGCTTTCGCCATGGTCAGCACTCCTGGGGTGTGCGGGTGTGGTCGGCCGGGTGAGGCGGAATCGCTGGAATTTCAGCCCGGGAACGACCACTCCGCGGCAGTTTAAGTGTGACTATCCGTGATTTCCAGGGGAAAACCGCGGCCCGCCGCATTTTCGCCAAGTTTTTCAGGCGAATCCGCGTGGCGCACCCGGCAGAGGCGCCACCACCGCGCCGCCGTTCGAACGAGCCGGTGCCGGTGGTAGCGGTTGTGCCGGTGGCGCCATAACCTGCCCTGTGCCTCCAATGTTGCCCGCACGCACGCCGCACGTATCTTTCCCCGGTCCGTCTTCTCTCTACCGAGTGAGTGCAATGTCCGCCGCCTTCGGCCCGACCGACACGTTGTGCGTGAACGCCATCCGCACCCTCTCGATGGACGCCGTTCAGCAGGCCAACTCCGGCCACCCGGGCGCCCCAATGGGCCTCGCGGCGGTGGCCTACGCCCTGTTCAACCGGGCCATGACCTACGACCCGGCCGACCCCCTGTGGCCGAACCGCGACCGCTTCGTGCTGAGCAACGGGCACGCCTCCATGCTCTTGTACAGCACCCTGCACCTGAGCGGGGTGGTCGGCGATGGGCACCGCAACCCGGTCACGCTCGACGAGATCAAGAAGTTCCGCCAACTCGACAGCGTGACTCCGGGCCACCCCGAACGCCACCTGACGAGCGGGGTGGAGACCACCACCGGCCCGCTCGGCCAGGGCATCGGCAACGCCGTCGGCATGGCCATCGCCCAGAAGTGGGTCGCCGCGACGTACAGCAAACCGGGGTTTGAAGACCTGTTCGCCCACCGCGTGTACACCGTCTGCGGCGACGGCTGCCTGATGGAAGGCATCGCCAGCGAAGCGTGCAGCCTCGCCGGGCACCTGAAGTTGGACAACCTGGTGCTGCTCTACGACGACAACAGCATCACCATCGACGGCCGCACCAGCCTGGCGTTCACCGAAGACGTGGGGGCGCGATTCGCCGCCTACGGGTGGAACGTGCTTAAGGTGGCCGACGGGCAAGACCTGTCGGCCGTGCTGAACGCCGTCGAGCAAGCGCGGAAGACCGCCGACAAGCCGACCATCATTTGCGTCAAGACGCTCATCGGCTTCGGCGCGCCGAAGAAGCAGGACACCGACCACGCGCACGGCGAACCACTCGGCGAAGACGAGATCGCCGGGGCGAAGAAGAACTACGGCTGGACCTACGGCAAGTTCGAGGTGCCGGCCGAGGTGTACGAGCAGTTCAAGAATGGCATCGGGGCGAAGGGCAAGGCGGCCAACGCCGCGTGGAAGACGAAGTTCGCCGAGTACGCGAAGGCGTTCCCGGAGCAGGCCGCGGCGGTGACGCACCTGTTCGCCGGCACCCTGCCCGACGGCTGGGAGAAGAGCCTCCCCACATTCCCGGCCGACGCGAAGGGCATGGCCACCCGCGACAGCTCGGGCAAGGTGCTGAACGCGGTGGCGAAGGCGGTGCCGTGGATGGTCGGCGGGTCGGCGGACCTGGCCAAGTCGAACAAGAGCCGGCTGACGTTCGACGGGGCGGGCGACTTCCAGGCGGCAACCCCTGGGGGGCGGAACGTCCACTTCGGCGTGCGTGAACACGCGATGGGTGCGGTCATCAACGGCATGGCGCTGAGCGGCCTCCGCAGCTACGCGGCCGGCTTCCTCATCTTCAGCGACTACGGCCGAGCCGCCATCCGCCTCGGGTCGATCATCGAAGTGGCGGTGCTATACCTGTTCACGCACGACAGCATCGGCGTGGGCGAGGACGGCCCGACGCACCAGCCGGTGGAACACCTGGCCAGCCTGCGGGCCATCCCCGGCGTGCGGGTGGTGCGGCCGGCCGACGCGAACGAGACGGCCGAGGCGTATCGCATTGCGCTCACCTCCACCGAACACCCGACCGTGCTGGCACTCACCCGGCAGGCGCTGCCCACGCTCGACCGCACCACGTTCGCTCCGGCCGAGGGCACGCGGAAGGGCGGGTATGTGTTGAAGGACTACAACGGCTCGCCGGAACTGATCCTGATCGGCACCGGGTCGGAGGTGCCGCTGTGCATCGACGCGGCGGAGAAGCTGGCCGGCGAGGGCGTGAAGGTGCGGGTGGTGAGCCTTCCGTGCTGGGAGTTGTTCGAGGAGCAAGACCAAGCGTATCGCGATTCGGTCATCCCGCCGGCGGTGACGAAGCGTGTGACGGTGGAGATGGGCAGCGTGTTCGGGTGGGAGCGGTACGCCGGCAGCACCGGGGCGATCATCGGCATGAAGACGTTCGGCGCGTCGGCCCCGCTGAAAGACCTACTCAAGTTCTTCGGCTTCACGGCGGACGCAGTGTATCACGCGGCCAAGGCGCAGTTGGCAGGTGCAACGCCGGACAAGAGCCAGCCGAAGGACAAGACGCCGCAGTGAACCGATCGGGTATACTTGACCGGGAGGTGACGCCATGCCCGTTCACGATTGGACCCGTGTTGAATCCGGGTTGTACCACGCCTTCCATCAAGATTGGACGATGCGGCTGTACTACGCCCTCAACGGCGGGGTGCTGCCGGCCGGATACGTGGCCCTCACCGATTTGAAGGTGGAAGGGTACGAGCCGGACGTGGTGGCCATCCAAGCGGACTCGCTCGGCGTGCCGGTCGGCGGGGTGGCTGTGGCCGACGCGCCCCCCCGCGCGAGCCAAACGGTGCGGGCCAGAACCGACGCCGCGGCGTACGCGCGGAAAGCGAATCGGGTGGTCGTGCGGCGGGGGATTGGCCCGGTGGTGGCGGTCATCGAAGTCGTCTCCCCCGGCAACAAGGACTCGCGGAACGCCGTCCGCGCCTTCACCGAAAAGGCGGTCGAGTTCCTCCGCCGCGGGGTGAACCTGCTCGTGATTGACCCGTTCCCGCCCACCCCCCGCGACCCGCACGGCCTGCCGCGGCTCATCTGGGGCGAACTCTCCGCCGTTCCGTTCGACCCGCTGCCGCCTGCCCGCCCGCTGGCGGTGGCGTCGTTCCACGCCGGCGACGAACTCGCCGCCTACGTCGACCCGCTCGCCGTCGGTGATCCGCTGCCCGACGCCTTCCTCTTTCTGTCAGCGGAGCGGTATGTCCGCGTCCCGCTGGAAGCGACCTACTCGGCGGCGTGGGCCACCACCCCGCCACTCATCCGCGACCGCGTCCAGCCGCCGCCGGGCGACAGTCAGCCGTAACTACCCGATTTCCAGGACGAGGTTCGGGCCGTCGAACAGCACCCGGTGCCCGTTCAGCACATCCCGGCCGAGGAGCACCCACGGCTCGCCGGGGTGGGCGAGAGCCTCCATCCGCTGTGGCGGGAGGTTGTGAAGAGTCAACAACACGTCGAACAACGGCATCTCCTCGCCGTTCCCACCGACGCCGATCACTTCCACCACTCCACATTGGTGTAGCGCCAGCGCGGACGTCAGGGACAGCGGAAACACCGTCCGATCCGCTCCGGTGTCCAACTGAGCCGGCAGATCGCGGACCTCCGCGCCTGTGTTGGGATGGCGGAGCGTCACCCGCATGAACGGAGCGGGCGGCTGCTTCTGGGTGTTGTACGAGTAGCGGATCACTGGACGGGTCTCCGATCACCGATCACCCGCCGCACCCCTGAGTGGGCAACCGGCGGCGGCTCCTCGCTCACGAGGCCGACGTAGATGTCCGTTTGCACCCGATCCAGCGTGCGGAACGTCACCTCCGCCCGGTCTGGTCCGCTGTCCACCATTTGCTCGTTGTGAATGGCGACGTACTGCCCATGGTGGGTCTTTAAGAGCGCAGGTAACAGTCGGTAGAATGCCGCCCGCTCGCACTCGAACTTCGACTGCGGGTGAGTGGGCAGTACCACTTCGAACTCCGTCACAGTGGTCTGGTTCATGATCGCCCTCCGGTGCCAGTTCCAACTGCCGCTATTCTACTCCCCTTCCTTCGGCTGCACCACCAGCTCGCGGTAGCCGTAGGTGGCGTCGAGTTCGCGGCGGAACCGCACGCCCGGCAGTTCGCCGATGACCACCTCGGCCGTCGTGAAGACCTCGCACCCGTCCATTAAATGGCCGCCGACCACCGCCCCGGTTTCGTCGGCGACGCTCAGGTGCAGGTGCCCCCGCGGGGGCACCTGCACCTGACCAGACTGACGATCTCGAAGAAGCCGGTGCGGACGGTGGTTTCGGTGACGTGCGCGAACCGCAGCGCCACCCGCGTCAGGCTGCCGACGCAGGTGAGCACCACCGGGGCGGCCAGTGCGTGCCGCTCGGCGAACGCGAGCAGTTCCCGCTTCAAGTCTTGACCGGGGCGGAGGCGGAAGGCGAAGGTTCTCAAGTACGGCTCCTTCGCTCGCAGTCATCGCCGCTCAGTCGCCCCGCAACTTCAGCCCGTAGTTCACCAACTTCTCCTGCACCTCTTTGAGCGACGTGACGCCGAAGTTCTTGGCTTCCAGCAGTTCGTCGGAGGTCCGCTGGCACAGCTCGCCCAGGGTGTTGATGCCCAGGCGGTTCATGCACTTGCGGGCGCGGACGCTCAGGTTCAGGTCGCTCACCGGCTTGCTCAGCGTGGCCTGCTCTTCCGGCGACAGGTTCTGCTGCGGGCGGTACCGCATCTCGTACTGCTGGCCCTGCTCGAGCGACTGCCCGATGCGGAGGGTCTTGATGCCCATGATCTCCTTGATCTCGTCCAGGCTGGTGTCGCCGAAGTTCTTGGACGCCAGCAGTTGCGCCTCGGTCACGCGGGTCAGGTCGCCGAGCGTGCGGATGTTCATCCGCTTCAGGCAGTTGCGGCTCCGCACGCTCAGCTCGAAGTCGGTGATGGGCGTGTTCAGCACCATCGCGCTGATGGCGTTCGTCTGCTCGGCGTCGGCGTCGTAGTACTGGTTGAGCGCCGCCTCCACGTCCTTCACGAACAGGCGGGCCTGTTCGTCCTTCGGGTCGGCCTTGCTCAGCCGGCGGTAGCACTCGGCCGCCTTGTCGTACCGCTCGTTGTCCTCGTACAGCACGCCCAGGTTTTGCAGCACCCCCTTGCCCACCGGCGGGTGCTTCAGGCACTTCTCGTAGTAGTCGATGGCCGCGTCGTCGTTCCCGGCCAGGTCGTTCAGGAAGCCGAGGCGGAACAGGGCCTGGGCGTGCGACGGGTCGAGCTGCACGGCCCGCTCGTAGCACCCGGCCGCCCGCGGGGTGTCCCCCTCGGCCTCGGCCACCGCCCCGTCCTGGTAGTGGAACTCGGCGTTGTGCGCCGCCATGTCCTTGTACTTGGTCAGGATGGTCTTCGCCTGCTGCACCTCGCCGAGCGCCCGCAGCACGCCCGCCCGTTGCAGTTGCACGGACTGCGCCGCGAACCCCGTCTTCTCGGCCTTCTCGAACGCCTTGAGCGCCTCGTCGTGGTCGCCCCGCAGGGCGAGCGCGCGGCCGAGGAAGAAGGCGGCGAGCGGGCCGTCCGACTGCTTCAGGTGGTCGACCGCCTGGTTGGTGTGCCCGAGGAAGAAGTGAACCACACCCAGCTTCAGGTGCAGCTTCTTCTGTTGCGGGCCGGCGCTGACGGCCAGCCGCTTGGTGAGTGTGTCGTTGATGTCTTTGAGCGCGCGGACCTGGTTCGGCCCCTGGGCCAGCCCCTCGCGGAGCTTGTTCACCATCGCCCCTTCGAACTCCTCCCGCTCCACCAGCAACGCGCGCAGATCGATGACCGGGTCGGTCATGTGCCAGTCACTCCGTACTCTGTGGACCCCACCGGCAGACAGCCGGGGCGTCCGGACCGGGCGTTGCCGCACGTCGGCGGAGCGTGCGATGCCCAGGGGAAACGTGAGCGCCGAGAATTAGCAAGTTTAGCGGGCGGGCGGGAATCGGCAAGGGCACCCCAGGCCGGGGCAGGGCGATGCAGGGAAGCAGGATGGGTAGGGTGGGTCCAGCGAGCGCC
>JANNVG010000309.1:0-2531 GCA_031414395.1 Fimbriiglobus sp. | reverse complement strand
ATGAAGTGTTGATCTCGGATGCGTTCGGCAAGTTCGCAATACTCGGCGCGTCGGATGAAGCGTTCATCCAGGCCGGCAACGATTGGCAACCGGGCAACGAATGCAGGGCGTTTATGCAGGAAACCGGCTCCGACCCGTGGGTGCTGGAATACCGCGAAAGAGGTCACCACTTTCGGGCTGATCGGCTGGTCACTTTGGAACAGGTTCGACAGGCGTTCCAATCGTACCTCGCTAGCAGGTCGGACTGGCGCACCGGATTGACGTGGATCGAACTCGAACTGTGACCACGGTGGGCGGTGCCTACCCTACGATGAAGGGCTTCCCATGCTTCCGATTTCCCGCCGCGAACTGCTGCGTCGCTCCGGCACCGGGCTGGGCGTCCTCGGCCTCGCGGGTGTGCTGTCCGACAGCGGCGAACTCGCGGCCGCCGGCCCGAGCGTCAACCCGCTCGCCCCGAAGGTGCCGCACTTCCCGGCGAAGGCGAAGCACGTCATCCACCTGTTCATGAACGGCGGGCCGTCGCAGGTCGATACCTTCGACCCCAAGCCGCAACTCGAAAAGTTCCACGGGCAGCAACCGCCGAAGTCCTCCCTCAAGACCGAGCGGAAGACCGGCGGGCTGTTCAAGTCGCCGTTCAAGTTCCACAAGTGCGGCGCGTCCGGCATCGAGGTCAGCGAGATCTTCCCCGAGGTCGGGAAGTGCATCGACGACATCTGCGTCATCCGCGGGATGCACACCGACATCCCGAACCACGAACCCGGCCTGCTGCTGATGACGTGCGGGAACACGCAGGCCACGCGGCCGAGCATGGGCAGTTGGCTCACCTACGGCCTGGGCACCGAGAACCAGAACCTGCCCGGCTTCGTGGTGCTCTGCCCCGGCAAGCCGGTCGTCGGCCCGGCCCTGTGGAACAACAGCTTCCTGCCCGGCGTGTACCAGGGCTGCCACATCCAGAACCTCGACCCGAAGAAGGTGATCGAGCACATCCGCAACACCGACGTGAGCGGCACCACCCAGCGGGAGCAGTTGGACTTGCTCAACCAACTGAACGGTCTGCACAAGGAGAAGCGGGCGAACGACGACCAACTCGACGCCCGCATCCAGTCGCTCGAGATCGCCTACCGGATGCAGACGGAAGCGACCGACGCCTTCGACCTGAGCAAAGAACCCGCCAAGCTCCGCGACCACTACGGCAAAGGCTACTTCGCCGAAGCGTGCATGACCGCCCGCCGGCTGGTCGAGCGCGGCGTGCGCATGGTGCAAGTGTTCTACGGCGGCGGGCAGCCGTGGGACGACCACGGCGAACTGGAGAAGGGCCACCGCACGAAGGCGAAGGACACCGACAAGGCCGCCGCCGCGCTGCTCCGCGACCTGAAAGACAAGGGCCTGCTCGACGAGACGCTGGTGCTGTGGGGCGGCGAGTTCGGCCGCACCCCCACGAGCGAAGGGCAGAACGGCCGCGACCACAACAGCAAGGGTTTCACGGTGTGGATGGCCGGCGGCGGCATCAAGGGCGGCATGGCCTACGGCGAGACGGACGAGTTCGGGTGTGCGGCCGTCGAGAAGAAGGTTCACGTTCACGACCTGCACGCCACCATCTTGCACCTGATGGGGCTGGACCACGAGAAGTTGACCTACCGCTACAGTGGCCGCGACTTCCGCCTGACCGACGTTCACGGCGTGGTCGTCAAAGACATCCTGGCGTGACACCAAGTGGGATCGTGGTCTTGCTGTAGCCGGCCTCTGTGAGGCCGGTCCGCGTCTGGCTGTAGCCGGCCTCTGTGAGGCCGGTCCGCGTCTTGCTGTAGCCGGCCTCTGTGAGGCCGGTCCGACCGGGGTCACAGAGGCCGGCTACAGCCGAACAGCAAAGCCATCTGGTGTAACCGTCAGTAGCACCGCCGCCCCGCGTGGCGTATCATCGCCTCCACCGACTCGGAGGCTCTCCCATGCGTCGCGCGCTGCTGGTGCTGTTCGCCGCCCCCCTCCTGTTCGCCGCCCCCATCCCGAAGGAGACGGAGGCGCAGAAGCTGGCCCGGCTGTACGGCACGCCGGTCGATCCGGCGAAGGACTGCAAGTTCACCCTGGACGGCGACAAGCTGACCATCACCGCCGGCAAGGGGGATCACGACCTGTCGGTGCAGAGCAAGGAGATGAACGCCCCGCGGGTGCTGAAGGAGATCGAGGGCGACTTCGAGATGAAGGTGAAGGTGTCGGGCGAGTACCCGAAGGGGGCGAAGGGGGCGAGCGAGAAGCGGACGCTCGTGTTCTACGGGCACGGCCTGCTGGTGTGGGACGACGACAACCACTACGTGCGGCTGGAGAAGGCCTACGTGGACCGCCTGGACGGCACCCCCACATACACCTACGGCAGTTGGGAGTTGTTCGCCGGCGGGGAGTGGAAGCGGCAGGGCGCCCAGTCCGACTTCACGTTCGACACGACCGACACCGCCTACTTCAAGCTGGCCCGCAAGGGGACGACGTTTACGGCCAGCATCAGCAAGTGCGGCAAGGTGTGGAAGGACCTCGACCCC
>JANNVG010000308.1:0-1621 GCA_031414395.1 Fimbriiglobus sp. | reverse complement strand
GGGGCGTCGCGGCCGTGGTGTTGGTGGCGGATGGCGATTAGAGGCTCGTGCGGCTCGTCGTGTTCCCCGGCCGCTCGACCCGCCCTACCCGGTGGGTAGAATGGCGGCACGGAGGTGAGCCATGCCCGTTCACGACTGGTCTCGGGTGCCCGCAGGGATCTTCCACGGGTTCCACTTGCGGTGGATTTCCGAGCTGACGAAGACGCTGAACACCGGCGGGCTGCCGCCGGAGTTCTACGCCGACGCCGAGCAGTACGCGGACACCAAGAACGCCGACGTGCTGGCCCTGCACCGCTCGCCGGCCGGATCGACCGACCCGCTTTCCTCATCCGGGTCGGTCGCCACGCTCGCGCTCACCCTCCCGGCTGAAACTGCCGAGCGGACAGCCCGTACACTCAAAACGCAAACGCAGACGCAACGGCGAATCGTGGTGCGACACATCTCCGGGCACCGGGTGGTCGCCCACATCGAGGTCGTGTCGCCGAGGAACAAGGACCGGCGGGCGAGTGCGGAGGAGTTCATTGCCAAAGGGCGGGAGGCCATCGACGCCGGCGTTCACCTGACCGTGATCGACCTGTTCCCGCCGACTCGGGCGACTCGCCGCGGGTTGGCACCGGGCGTCTGGCGGAAGTACGACCGCGTGCCGGTGGTCGCCCCGGCCGGGCAGCCGGTGTGCGTGGCGTCGGTGCGGGCGTCCGACCGCCCGCAGGCGTTCTTCAAGTTCCTGGCGTTCGGCGCGGAGTTGCCCGGCTTCCCGCTGTTCCTGACCGACACGTTGTCCGTTAGCCTGCCGCTCGCCGACACCTACGCCGCCGCGTTCGCCGGCAGCCCGCCGTACCTGCGGGAGCAACTGTCCGCCCCCGCCCCGACCGGAGCCTGACCCGTGCCCGTACACGACTGGACCTAACTGCTCGAATGCCGCCGGAGTTCTACGCCGACGCCGAGCAGTAAACGGACGCCAAGAACGCCGACGTGCTGGCGTCGCACCGCTCGCCGGCCGGAACGACACGGGCCGGCGCTTCTCAGCACCGGCCCGCATCGGTGGGCACTCGGCTCGCCCTCTGGCTCACCCGACGAACACGCCGCTGATGGTGTTCTCCCACTGCGGGCTGAACGTGTCCAGCGGGGTGCCGGTGCGGGGGTTGAGGAACCGCGCCACCGGGCGGACGCCGGGGCCGGTGCCGACGAACAACTCGGCCCGCCCGTCGCCGTCCAGGTCGGTGGCCGCCACCCGCGCGCCGCCGGCGGTGCCGTTCAGGTCGAACACGAACTGGTCCGACACCGTCGTCACCCGCCCGCCCGTCAGGTCCCGCCCGCTGATCGCCCGCACCCGCGGGCCGCCGCCCTCACCCGCCCCGGCGATCACCTCCGCGAACCCGTCCCCGTCGATGTCGGCCGACGCCAGGTAGACGCCGCCGAAGAAGGTCGGCTCGAAGGCGAAGAAGTCGCCCACCAGCTTCGGCTGCGTGTTCGTCGGCAGGCCGCGGCCGTCGTACACGGCCACCCGCGGGCCGCCGCCGAACCCGGCCGACACCACCAGGTCGGCCCGCCCGTCGGCGTTGATGTCGCCCGTCGCCACCCGCGCGCCGCCGCGGAAGTTCACGTCCTCGATGCCCCAGAA
>JANNVG010000307.1:0-1556 GCA_031414395.1 Fimbriiglobus sp. | reverse complement strand
CGGCTCGCCGAATCATGTCCGCATTCGTGTTGGCCCCGCTCGCGCCGATCCGTTACCATTCACCCTCCGCCGGTTCCCCCTTCCCCCGCCCGAGGCCCGTCATGCGCTCCCCCGCTCTGTTCGCCCTCCCGCTGCTGGCCGTGGCACTGTCCGCCGCCCCGGCGCCCGCCGCCGACCCCGCCTTCCCCCTGAAGGACGGCGACGTGTGGGTGATGGCCGGCGACAGCATCACCGCCCAGCACCTGCACTCCAACTACTTCGAGGCGTTCTGCTACGCCCGCTACCCGAAGCTGAAATTCGCCTTCCGCAACTCGGGCGTCGGCGGGCACACCATCCCGAGCACGCTCGACCGCTTCGAGTACGACATCGCCGCGTGGAAGCCGACCGTGGTGTCGGTCGAGTTGGGCATGAACGACAGCGGCGGCACGGCCACTGACAAGTTCATCACCAACATGGGCACCATGACCGAGCGCATCCGGAAGGCCGGCGCGCGGCCGGTCATCCTCGCCGCCAGCCCGGTGAACGACGGCACCACGTCGGCCAAACTGACCGGCCGCAACAAGACGCTCGACGAGTACGCCACCGCACTTAAGGTGTTCTGCGAGAAGGAGAAACTCCCCTACGCCGACCAGTTCCACGCCTGCCTCGACCCGTGGGGGAAGAACAAGCCCCGCGAACGGCTGCAGATCGCCATCGCCGAGATGAAGCAGGTGGCGGGCGACGACACCCTGGCCGGCATCTCCGGCTTGCGGGCGTTCCTGGCGGAGCAGGAGAAGAACCCGGTGAAAGGCGTCAGCCTGCTGGGGGACCCCGTTCACCCCGGCTCGCCCGGTCAACTGATGATGGCCGCCACGCTGCTGAAAGGGCTGGGCGCCGAGCCGTTCGTGAGCAGCGTGACGGTGACGGGCGATAAGGTCGAGGCGAAGGGGTGTGCGGTGTCGAACGTGAAGGCGGAGGGCGGCGGGGTGTCGTTCGACCGGCTGGACGAGACGCTGCCCTTCCCGATCGCCGACGGCGCCCGCGCGGTCATGAGCATCACGCCCGACGTGGCCGCGCTCAGCCTGTACACGCTGGCCGTGAAGGGGCTGAAGGACGGCGACTACGACCTGAAGGTGGGCGGGGTGGCGAGCGGCAAGTTCACCGCGAAGCAGCTGGCCGACGGCATCAACCTGACCGAGCTGGCCCCGGTGACGGGCGCGAAGGACGTGAACCCGATCATCGCCCAGATGCGGGCCGTGCTGAAGGCGGTGGAAGACAAGGAGGGGGTGGTCGGCACGTGGCGGAACCTGTCCAAGCAGGCGCACGCGAAGGGGGCCGACGCGAAGCTGAAGGACGACCTGGCCGCGCTGACGAAGAAGGTGGAGGAGGCCGACGCCAAGATCCGCGACGCGGCCAAGCCGAAGAGCCTTCACTTCGCCATTGCCCCGGCGAAGTGACCCGACGTGCTCTGCACGCTCCGCCAGCCGTGTAGTTTGGTAAGCGCGCCGAGCGACCGGGGTTAAATAAAAACCGCCACGGGGGGACCCGGGGACGTGCCGCAAGCGACAACAGAAACC
>JANNVG010000306.1:0-3165 GCA_031414395.1 Fimbriiglobus sp. | reverse complement strand
CTCGGACCCACCCTACGCAAACCACCCCACCTGCACCGCGGCACACCCTGCCACCAGAGTCGTGTTGACCGCCCGCACCGGAGTGGTTATCCGCCAGGGCATGAATCGCGCACTCTCCCTCGGCGTGCTGTTCGCCGCCCTCGGCACCGCCGCCGCCCAACCGCCGGCCGACCCGAAGCTGAACTCCGCCGCGACCAAGGCGTTCGTCGGGTCGGTGCTGCCGGTCGTGTCGAACGTGTGCGCCGACTGCCACGCCCACGCCAAGCACGCCAGCCCGTTCAAATTGAAAGCCTACGATCCGGCGTTCAGCGACCCGCCGGCGGCCGACGCGAATCTGAAAGCGGTGGGCAAGCTGCTCGACGCCGCCAACCCGCACGCCAGCCCGCTGTTGAAGTACGCCACCACCGCCCACGGCAAGGCGACCGACCCGCCGCTGAAGGCCGACCACCCGGCGTACAAGAAGCTCGTGCTGTGGGCGCACTGGGCGACCGCCGTCGACGGTTCCCCGGCACCTGTCACCGTTCCGCCGCCGCCGGCCGACAAAACGGTGATCCAGGCGGGTGCCACTCAGCCCGCCCCGACGCCGCCCGCCGAACCCGGCAAGCTGCCCCCGCTGAAGACGACGCCGTTCGCCAAGCTCGACGCGAAGAAGGCCAACCCCGACGACCCGTTCGACCCGGCCACGTTCAACAAGAAGTGATGCGGGTCGCACGGTGGCTCCTGGCGAACCCGGCCCGCAAGGGCCGCGGGTGGCTTGGGCATTGTGGCTCGCACCCGCGGCCCTTGCGGGCCGGGTTCGCCAGGAACGGCCAAGACCACTCCACACTTTCCGCCTTGCCTGTTCCCCCTCATCCGCCAGATAATATCCCCGCACCCCCCGCCCGGCCTCGAACGAGTGCCTCCATGTTTCGCCACCTGCTCGCCGCGGTCGTCGCTCTCGGCATCGCCGCCGACCTGTCCGCCTGCCCGTTCTGTAGCACCCAGGGCCAGACGCTCGCCGGCGAGTTGGCCGCCGCCGACATGATCGTGGTGGCCACGGTCGTCTCGGCCGAGCGCGACGAGAAGGACTTCACGAAGAGCCGCACCACGCTGAAAATCGACAGGACGGTGAAGCCGCACCCGGCGTTCGAGAAGGAATTGGCCATCACCATCCCGCGGTACATCCCGACCGAGAAGGGCAAGGCCGCGCCGCAGTTGCTCCTGTTCTGCTACGTGAACACCGACACGACCGACGCCGCGGTGTCGGCGGTGGCGTCCGTGACCGCCGTCTTCCCGCAGTACCGCAACGCCACCATCGACGCCTACCGCGGCGACGAAATCCGCGCGAAGAGCAAGCTGCCCGACTACCTGGAGGAGGCCCGCAAACTGCAATCGGCCTCCGCCCAGGCGCGGCTGGAGTTCTACTTCAAGCACCTGGAAGACGACGACCTGTTCATCAGCTCGGACGCCTACATGGAGTTCGGCAACGCCGACTACAAAGACGTGCAGTCGCTGGCCAAGACGCTGCCGGCCGACACCCTGGTGAAGTGGCTGAAGGACGCGAACACCGCCCCCAGCCGGTACGGGCTGTACGGCATGTTGCTCGGCCACTGCGGGAAGGCCGAGCACGCCGCCACGCTGAAGAAGCTGGTGGCCGACCCGGACCACGCCTTCAGCCAGGGCCTCGACGGGATGCTCGCCGGGTACGTGCTGCTCGACCCGAAGGACGGGTGGGCCGTGCTCACCGGCATCGCGGCCGACCGCAAGCGGGAGTTCACCACCCGGTACGCCGCCCTCCGCACCATCCGCTTCATCCACGACCACCGGCCGGACGTGGTGACGGCCGAGCAGGTGCTGGCCGGGATGAAGAGCCTGGCCGAACTGGACGACATCGCCGACATCGCCATCGACGACCTGCGGCGGTGGCAGCAGTGGGGGCAGACGGATTACATCCTCGGGCTGGCCGGCAAGGAGACGCACACCGACCCGCTCGTCAAGCGGTCGATCTTGAAGTTCGCCATCCTGGCGTCGAAGAACGGCAGCAAGGCGGCCGGCGAACACGTGGAAGCGATGCGGAAGCTGAAGCCGCAAGTGGTGGCCGACGCCGAGAGCCTGCTCGAGAGCGAGCTGCCGAAGAAGAAGTGACGTTAGCTCCCACCCGGCGAGCCGAGCGGCGTGAGCCGCCGGGTTCTGAAATCACCCGGCTCCTCACGGAGCACGGCTCGCCTCCCACACCCCCTCGGAACCGCAGGATGCGCTCCCCCGTTGCCGTCGTCGTGCTTTTGCTCTTCGCCTGGCCGGTCGCCGCGTGCTCGGTGTGCGGGCCGTCGCTGCTCGGCAAGAACACCCTCCGCGAAGAACTGGCGCAGGCGAAGGCGGCCGTCGTAGGCACCTTGAAGAACCCGAAGGCGAACCCGACCGGCACCGGCGGCACCACCGAATTCCACTTCGCCAAGACGCTCAAGACCGCCGCCATCGTGGAGAAGAAGGCGGGCGTGACGGTGCCGCAATACTTCCCCGTCGTCGGCGACACCTCGCCCGACTACCTGTTCTTCTTCGACGAGGTGAATGGCCAGCCGACCATCAGCGGCGGGGTGCCCTCGACCACCGCGGTGGTGGACTACCTGACCGCCGCCGCCAAGCTCGACGCGAAGGACGCCCCGGCACGGCTGGCCTTCTACTTCAAACACCTCGATGCCGCCGACCCAACCGTGGCCGCCGACGCCTTCCTCGAATTCGCCAAAGCCGCGGACTCCGACATCCTGAAAGCGAAGGCCGGGTTCGACGCCGACCGGCTTGTGAAGCTGCTGACCAACCCGAAGACGCCGGACGAGCGGCTCGGTGTGTTCGCGGCGCTGCTCGGGCTGTGTGGAGAGGCGAAGCACGTCGCCGTGTTCGCGGAGTTGTTGAAGGAGCCGCTCACCGACCGCGTGCGCGGCAACCTCGGCGGGGTGCTGGCCGGGCTGGTGCTGCTCGAACCGAAGACCGGATGGAAGGCGGTGCGGACCGTGCTGGGCGACGACAAGCGGCCGTTCGAGCAGCGGCTGTCGGCGCTCGGCACCGTGCGGTTCTTGCAAGCGACCCGCCCGGAGGCGAAGGCCGACGTGCTGACGGCGTGCGGCGGGATGCTGGGCAGCGCCGACTTCGCCGATCTGGTGATCGAAGACCTGCGGCGGTGGGGGTGGT
>JANNVG010000305.1:0-2717 GCA_031414395.1 Fimbriiglobus sp. | reverse complement strand
GGAGAAGCGGGGATGTCGAGGATCAGAGTGAAAAATCTGTTCTGATCCTCGACATCCCCGCCTTCATCCTCTTGATCCGTGTCCCGCTCTGTTGTTCCGTGTTGTTCGGGCCTGTGGTACGCTTCTCTCATCCCTCTGTTGGATTTCGCCCATGCTCGACCTGACCCTCGGCCGCTCCTCCCGCCTGTGCTCGGGCACCTCCCGCCGCGACTTCCTGCGGGTCGGCGGCCTCGGGGCGTTGTCGTTGCCGCTGCTCCTTCAGGCCGAAGCCCAGGCGAAGAAGGAGACGACGCCCGGCAAGGCGAACAAGGCCCGCGCCAAGTCGGTCATCCTCGTCTACCTCGGCGGCGGGATGACGCACCACGACACCTTCGATCCGAAGCCCGACGCGCCGGAAGAAATCCGCGGCAAGTACGGCACCACCGCCACCAGCGTGACCGACCTGCGGGTGAGCGACAAACTGCCGCTGATGGCGAAGCAGATGGACAAGATCGCCCTGGTGCGGAGCGGCGCGCACAACAACGACCACCACGAGACGGCTACCAACTGGGTGCTGAGCGGGCGGTTCGGCACGCCGTTCGGTGACTACCCGGCGATTGGTGCCGTCACCGCGCACCACTTCGGGTTCACCGCCGCCCTGCCGCCGTACGTGAGCGTGCCGCGGAACCCGTCGTTCACCTGGGAGTTGGGCAAGAGCGCGTTCCTCGGCGGGCGGTACGAGTCGTTCAAGGCCGGCGACCCGAACCAGAAGGACTACAAGGTTCAAGACCTGACCGCCGCCGAACCGCTGTCGGCGAAGAAGGTGGAACGCCGCGAGTCGCTGTTGAAGGCGGTGGACGGGCTGGCCAAGCGGGTGGAGGGGAACGACCAGATCGCCACCTACGACGAGTTTCATCAGCGGGCCGCCGAGATGATCCTGAACAAGGACGCCCGCCAAGCATTCGCCATCGATGACGAAGACCCGAAGCTCCGCGACCGCTACGGCCGCAACACGCCGGGGCAAAGTATGCTGCTCGCCCGCCGGCTGGTGGAAGCGGGCGTGCGGTTCGTGACCGTGAACTACGGCGGGTGGGACATGCACGGCAAGATCTTCGACAGTTGCGACAAGAAGCTGCCCGAGTTCGACGCGGCCGTCAGCACGCTGGTGGAAGACATGCACGACCGCGGCACCAGCAAGGACACCCTGGTGGTGGTGATGGGCGAGTTCGGCCGCGGGCCGAAGATCAACAAGGACGCCGGCCGCGACCACTGGGGGCCGGCCGCCAGCCTGCTCTTCTTCGGCGCCGGCGTGCAACAAGGGCTGGTGCTCGGCAAGACGGACAAGCAGGGCGGGTTCGTGACGCAACGGCCCGTCTCGCCGGCCGACGTGTGCTACACCGTGCTCGACACCCTCGGCATCGACCCCCGCAAGCAACTGAAGACGCCTGACGGCCGCCCCATCGAGGTACTCGACGGCGGCGAGTTGGTGAAGGAACTGTTCGCGTAGAATGAACGCGGAGGAACCAATCATGACCGACACGGCGACCAAGCAACGACTGATCGTGAACGGGCCCGAAAACGACAACCCGTTTCTTTACCTCCCCGACGCCCGGGTGCCGGAGGTGCAACGGATACTGGACGCCGCCGGGGTGCGGTTCGAGGTGGCCGACTTCGTCATCGAGTACGATAACGGCCCGGCGGTAGTGCTCATCATCTTCCGCCGCGGGACCGATGGGCATGCGGTGCAGAAGTTGCTCGACGCGGCAGACTGACCGGAGGACGAGCGTGCCCCTCGCCGACGACATTCGCGCGTTGAGGGATCGCACCCTGGCGGAGTTGACCGCCACTTACGACTATTTTACGGACTCCCAGGTGGCCTGGAAGTTGACCCGCGAGGCCGTCGAGGGTGGGAAGCGGTTCACGCTCCGGAGCCACATCACCGGCACCGTGACCCGTGCGACGGAACTCGTTGAGAAATCCGAAGGGTACATCAGTGGGCGTCTCACCGAAGCCACCTTCCAGCAGTTCATCGCCACCTTCGAGCACTTCCTCCTCGAACTGCTCCGCCTGTGGCTGACTGCTTACCCCGGCAGCCTGGGCACCAAGACGGTCGAGTTCAAAACGATCCTCGAAGCGGCCGACAAGGACGCCATCACCGCCCAGGTGGTCGATCACGAGCTGTACCAGTTGCTGTACAAGCGGCCGGCCGAGTGGTTCGCCTACCTGAGCGGGCGGATGAAACTGCCCGGCCCGACGAAAGTCGACATCGACCAGTTCGCCGAGGCGAAGGCGACCCGTGACGTGCTGGTCCACAACCGCGGGGTGGCGAACAAGACGTACCTGTCGAAGGCGGGGTGAGCGGAACGGGCGGCCGGTACAATCCCGGACGCCCCGCCAGGAGACTGCCATGCCCGAACTGACGCTCGAATCGCTCGCCGCTCGCGTGACCGACCTGGAGCGCAAGCTGGCCACCCAGACATCCGGCCCCTCGAAACTCGACTGGCTGAGCGTGGTCGGCATCTCGGACGACAACGAGTTCACCCGCGCCATGCTGGCCGAGATGGAAGCGGCGAGTGAGGCCGAACGGCAGGCCGCCCGTGAAGGCATGTTTTCGTAGGGCGGGTCGAGCGGCGATTGCAGAGGCTGTTCCGAGTCTCGGACAGTTCAACGCCACCACCGGGCCGGGGGGGGGCCCCGGGGGCGGCCACAAAGACGGGGGGGGGGGGCCGCGGGGGGGG
>JANNVG010000304.1:0-4642 GCA_031414395.1 Fimbriiglobus sp. | reverse complement strand
GGCCGATATTGGCACCAATATCAAATATCAAATTACCAATTACCCAATAACCTCCCTCCCCTTCCACCTAACCCCCCGCCCCAACCCCTTCCCCCGCCCCCCCCGCCCCCCCGCCCCCGCGTCGGCCTAACAAAATCACTGCCACCGTGCGCCCAGCGTGCCCTCGATTCTCGCCCGCCGCTCCAGGCGGTCTAGGCACCACTTCGCCAGCCACACGAACACCACGCTCAGCACGCCCAAGATGGCCACCTCCCAGCCCACGTCCAGAAACCCCTTCACGCCCGGAAACAGCAACTGTCGCATGGCGTCGATGCCGGCGGTGAGCGGGATGAGCATGGCCGCCGCCGGCACCGCGGTCCCGGCGATCTTCTCCATCGCGCTCAGCGGGAAGTTCATGCCCGTGAGCAGGTACACCGGCTCTTGCAGCAGGTTCACCGTGTGCCACGCCTCGCGGCCGAACAGCAGGAACAGCGACGCGAACATCATGCCCAGGCCGTACAGGGCGAGCATGGTGAGCGCGAACACGACGATCAGCAGTGGCCAGTGGGTCAGGTCGAACGTGACGCCGAACAGCAGCACGCCGGCGGCGAAGATGGCCGCCGCCCGCACCACCGTGGTGAGCAGCCCGCCCACCGCCATGCCGGCTAGCACGCCCATCATCGGCGCCGGGGCCATGATGTACAGTTCCAGGTTGCCGCTGTCGCGCTCCCAATAGAGGTGCGCGCCGAGGCTCCAGAGCACGTTCAGCCAGAACGTCGTCATGGCCGCGCCCAGGATGATGACGCCGACGTACTCCTTGGGGGCCTTCAGCCACTCGTAGGTCATGGCGAGGGCGGACACGCCGAGGACGGGCAAGAGTGTTTCTTGAATCAGCCACGTGCGGTGGCGGAACATCCACGCCACCCGCGGGTAGGTGCGGGCGGCGGCGGCGGCGAAGAACAGGGCGATGGCGTGGCGCAACGCGAACCTCCGGGGGGACGAGGCATTGTAGATGGAACCGGGAACGCAGTGACCGGGTGTGTGAGATGATCAAGAGCGGCCGGGTTGATCCCGGCCGGCCCGCGGTCCCAAGACGGCCGGGATCAACCCGGCCGCTCTCGGAACTCACCCGGTCACTGCGTTCCCGGTTCCACCGATCCGCCGGGTTCGCTTGCAGGACGGTCGATCCACCACTAGGATTTCATTCTCCCTCCCGCCCCGCTTCAGGTAGCCCGACCCATGCCGTCGCTCATCCTGATCAAATCCCCCGGCGGTCTGACCTCGCACCAGACGTTCCCGCTCGAGTTCCGCAACAGGAGCGAAATCCTGATCGGCCGCGAGAAGGGCAAGTGCGACATCTTCATCGACGACGGGCAGCAGCAGATCAGCCGCCTGCACGCCGTGCTGACGACGAAGAACGGGAACGTGTACATCGAGAACCGCGGGCGGAACAAGACGTTCATCAAGACCCGCGACATCGACGGCCTCGGCCCGCAACTGCTGAAGGCGGAAGACACCGTCAAGGTGTGCGACTTCCTGTTCCGCTACCACGACGACCGCCCGGCCCCGCCCAAGCCGCTGCCGGACGAGCTGGTCAGCCAACTGCCCGAACTGCCGGACGCCGAATCGACCAGCGAGATGACCACCATCCAGGGGACGGTCAACCGGGCGGCGGCGCAACAACTGCTCGACCTGCAACCGGCCGAGCGACTGCGGGTGCTGCTGGACATCAGCACGTCCCTGGCGAAGACACTGGAGCTGGACCAACTGCTGCCGCAGTTGGCCGAGACGCTGTTCGGCGTGTTCAAGCAGGCCGACCGCTGCCTGCTCATCCAGTTCGACGCGGCCGGGCGGCCGTACCCGCGGGTGATGCGGGCGCGGCGGCCGGGCACCGACGACCGCTTCAGCAAGACCATTGTCCGCAAGTGCATCGAGGCGCAGCAGGCGTACCTGAGCGAGGACGCCAGCTCGGACGCCGCCCTGGGCACGGCCGTCAGCATCGCCGAGTTCCGCATCCGGTCGGTCATGTGCGCGCCGCTCATCACGTCCGACGGCAAGCCGCTCGGGGCGATTCAACTGGACACCCAGGACATCACCAAGAAGTTCCGCGACGACGACCTGAAGCTGCTCACCATCGTGTCGCACCTGGCCAGCGTGGCGGTGGAGAAGTCGCAACTGGTGGCCAACCTGGTGACGCGGGAGAAGGTGCAGCGGGAGATCGAACTGGCCAGGCAGGTGCAACTGGACTTCCTGCCCCGCAAGGCGCCGGACGTGCCGGGGTACGAGTTCTTCGGCTTCTACAGTGCCGCCCAGACCATCGGCGGGGACTACTACGACTACATCCACCTGCCCGGCGGGCGGCTGGCGGTGGTCCTCGGCGACGTGGCCGGGAAGGGCGTGCCGGCGGCCATGCTGATGGCCAAGCTGAGCGCCGAGGTGCGGTTCTGCCTGCTCACCGAGCCGCGGCCGGACCGCGCCGTCTCCATGCTGAACGACCAACTGTGCCGCGGGGGCATCGGCGACCGCTTCGTCACCCTGGCGGCCATGATCCTCGACCCGGTGGCCCACACCTTCACCCTGGTGAACGGCGGCCACTACACCCCCCTGCGGTACTGCCAGAAGGGCAAGGCGTTCACCCAGTCCATCGAGGACGACCTGGGCGGGATGCCGCTCGGCCTGTCGGAAGGGTTCGAGTACCAGATGGTGACGGTGAGCATCGGGGCGGGGGAGACGATCGCCAGCTTCACCGACGGGGTGATCGACGCCGCCAGCCCGGAAGGGGTGCTGTTCGAGATGGAAGGCGTGTACGCGGTGGCGGCCGACCCGGAGGTGACGGCCAACCCCCGCCCGCGGGTGATCGGCGAGCGGCTGGCGGCGGCGGTGAAGAAGCACGCCAACGGCGCCCCGCAGTCGGACGACATCGCCCTGGTGTGCTTCGGGCGGGTGGAACACCCGGCCCACGCCGCCGCCACCGCCACCCGCATCGCCCCGCTCCGCCGCGGCGAGTAGCCGACCCTGTAGCCGGCCTCTGTGAGGCCGGACCGGGGTCACAGACCCCGGCTACAGTTGCCTCCATCAGGACTCCCGATGCCGACCGCGACGCCGGACGTGGACGAGGACGTGGCCGTTGAGGGCGACTGGGCGCTCAAGTACCAGCCGCCGTACCACGTCATCCTGCTGAACGACGACGACCACACCTACGAGTACGTGGTCATCATGCTGAAGGACCTGTTCGGCCACCCCATCGAGAAGGGGTTCGAGATGGCCAAAGAGGTGGACGAGAGCGGGCGGGCGGTCGTGCTCACCACCACCCGCGAGCACGCCGAACTGAAGGTGGAGCAGATCCACGCCTACGGCCCCGACCCGAACATCGCCCGCTGCAAGGGGTCGATGTCGGCCGTCGCCGAGCCGAGTGAGTGACGCCGCCCGCGGCGAGCCGCGCGGCGTCAGCCGCCGGGTTCTGGAAAGTGGTCTGCTCGCTCCGCTCGGCTCGCCCGGAATGGGATGTTACTGACGTTCAGAAACGGAATGCCAGTCGAACCGGCGAACAGGCCGAAGGCCTGACAGTGTTCAGCCCAGGGCAACGCCCTGGGGTGTCCGGCCATCCCACCCGGCACCCCGAAGGGGTGGGACAATGGGGTCGCAGGCCTTCAGCCTGCGGGCGGTTGGTGTTCCCCACCCAGGGCGTTGCCCTGGGCTGAGCACTGTCAGGCCTTCGGCCTGGGGGCGGCTGGCCACGCGCAAGTGGCATTCCTTTCCCGAGGGTCAGTAGCCCATTCCGATTGGCGGAGCGAGTTGACTTCTCCCGCCGGCGGAGGTACTTTCTTAGCGCAGCCTTCATCCTCGCCTCATCCGTTCGCCCTCCCGCCCGATTCACACCCACCGTATGCCCCCTCCCACCACCGCCTCTGGCACCCGCGAGCAGCGGTTGCTCGACGACTGCCAACAGGCAATCGGCTACGCCTTCCACACCCCGCAGCTGCTCCGCGCGGCCCTCACGCACACGTCGGGGGCGAACACCCGCGGGGCGAGCAACGAGCGGATGGAGTTCCTGGGCGACAGCGTACTCGGGCTGGTCACGTGCGAGCAACTGTACTCTCGCTTCCCCGACTTCCAGGAAGGCGACCTGACCAAAGTGAAGTCGGTCGTGGTCAGCCGCAAGACGTGCGCGCAGTTCAGCCGCGACGTGGGGCTGGGTGACTACCTGATCCTGGGCAAGGGGCTGAGCGGGTCGGCCGAGATGCCGGCGAACATCCTGGCGGACGTGTTCGAGGCGCTCGTCGCGGCCGTCTTCCTGGACGGCGGGTACGACGCGGCCAGGCAGTTCGTCCTCGGCTTCATCGAGCCGGAGATCGACGCGGTGGCGGCCGAGGCGGTGGCCAGCAACGCCAAGTCGCAACTGCAGACGCTCGCCCAGAAGGAGTACGGCGACACCCCGCGGTACGCGGTGCTGGACGAACAGGGGCCGGACCACGACAAGTGCTTCAAGATCGCCGCCGAGGTCGCCGGCCACCAGTTCACCCCCGTGTGGGGGCGGAACAAGAAGGAGGCCGAACTGCGGGCCGCCCAGAACGCCGTCGCCGAGGTGCTCGGCCAACCCGTGCCGCACCCGGTGGGCTGACTCGTCTTCGCCGCGACCCGTGGGAGCGGGTGAGGCCAACCG
>JANNVG010000303.1:0-1794 GCA_031414395.1 Fimbriiglobus sp. | reverse complement strand
CCGAAAGCGGGGCAAGTTGACCACCCCCCCACCAGGACAGGGAGAGGGGGACGGGGGGTGAGGTTTGCCCCCATCAACGGCTCAGGGGCCGGCCGCGGGTGTGCCCCGCCGCCGACCCCTGGTGCGTGGCCCGGTCGCTAGCTCTTGGGGGCGGCCCGCTGGAACTTCTTCTGGAACTTCTCCACCCGCCCGGTCGTGTCGATGAACGACATCTTGCCGGTGAAGAACGGGTGGCTGGCGCTGCTGATCTCGGTCTTGTACAGCGGGTACTCGTTGCCGTCTTCCCACTTGATGGTCTGGGTACACACGGCGCACGAGCGGGTGAGGAACGACACGTTGGCCGACACGTCGTGGAACACCACCGGGCGGTAGTTCGGGTGGATGCCCTTCTTCATGATTCCGGGTCCGAAAAGCGGGAGGGTCACAGAGACCATGATGATAGCGGCGGGCCGCGGGAGGGCAAGTGATGACATTCCGGGCGAACCCGGCCCGCAAGGGCCGCGGGTGCTTCCCCCGTCGTCAGACACCCGCCGACCTTGCGGTCGGGGTTCGCCAAGCCAGTTGCCCTTCCCCCCACCCTCCCCCGCGGGTATTGGCGACCCATTCGGGAGTCTTCCGGCGCTCGCCGTGGGGGTTGACATGGCTGGGCTGTTCGCCGCCGGTCGGGTTCGGGCCGTGCTGTCGCTCGCGGTCGGTGTGCTGCTGGGCGGTGCGGCCGTGGCACAGCCGGGCGCCTACGCCCCGCCGCCCCCCAACCCGTTCACCCGCGCGCAGGCTCAGGATCCGCCGCCGGTCGCCCTGCGGTCCACCCTGTTGCCCGCGCCTGTTGGTACGCCGCCGCTGGCCCCTTCGCCCGTCAACACCCTCGTGCAACCGGCGTTCGGCGAACCGCTGCCCCCGCTGCCGGGGTCGGTCGAAGACCAGTACCAGAAGGAGTTGTTCGCCCGCCAGCAGTTCCAGTCGGGCAACTGGCGGGGCACCACGTTCACCGCCTTCCCGAACTCGCTCCTGTGGGAGCCGCCGCTGGCCGTGAAGAAAGACCCGCGGATGCAACTCCTGTCGTCGAACCTGGCGAACTACAAGGGCAACAGCTCCCTCGACACGTCCATCGGCATGACGATGGGCCTGATGCGGGCGGACTACGAGGGGGCCGACTTCAGCGCCCAGGTGGACATCTTCGGGCTGGTGCTCACCCGCCTGTCGCCCGACGACCTGCTGCTCGCCGACTACCGCTTCGGCCTGCCGGTCACGTTCCGCTGGAACTGGTGGCAGGCGAAGGTGGCCTACGAGCACACCAGCGCGCACCTGGGCGACGAACTGATCCGCCAGACCGGGCGGGTGACGCAGAGCTTCGCCAAAGACGAACTGGTGCTCGGCGTCGGGCGGTTCCTGTTCGACAACTTGCGGGTGTACGGGCACGTGGGGTACGCGTTCACCTTCCAGGTGCCGGGGTTGGAGGGCACGACGCGGGAGAAGACGCGGTACGACGTGGGGGCCGAGTGGTTCCTTCGCCAGCCGACGGGGTGGCAGGGCACGCCGTTCGCCGCCGCCAACGTGGAGTACCGCGGGGACCAGAACTTCCACCCGAACTACACCATCCAGGCCGGCTGGCTGTGGCGGAACCCGACGCAGCGGCTGGGCAACGTCCGCGTGTTCGTCGAGCGGTACGACGGCCGCAGCCCGTTCGGGCAGAACATCGCCCTCCGCGAGCAGTTCACCAGCGTCGGCTTCGGGTTCGACTACTAGCGGCTGGTGTCGCTTGTTAGCCCGACGCGGGGGGGGGGGGGGCGAGGG
>JANNVG010000302.1:0-2594 GCA_031414395.1 Fimbriiglobus sp. | reverse complement strand
CGGGAATGCCACCCCGCTCCCTGGCGGTCGCGGCTCGTTATCGGACTGGCCCGCCCGCCGCGAGGCCCACCGTGCCCGCGTCGGCCCGCCGGCGGCGGAGCGCGTCGCCCGTTCCGGCCGCAAGCACCCGGTCTACGACTTCCTGTTCGAGTACTACTCGTATCGTGCGGCGCACCTGCTGCGGTGGAGTCCCGGCGTCGGCGTGGTGCTCGAAGGGGCCACGCTTTCGGATTGCTACTGGCCGCACCTGTTCCGCGAATGCGACGGCGGCATCGTGCTCCCCGCGGAGTCGTTCCCCGAGAAGCGGCGGGCGTACCTGACCTGGGCGATTGACTACCTGCAAACCACCGGCGACCGCGAGCCGCAGTTCGGCTGCTTCGGCCTGCACGAGTGGGCGATGGTGTACCGCACCGACGACGTGCGCCACACCCGCGTGCCGCTCCGCATCGCGGCCGAACCCGTGGTCGAGTCGATGCCGCTGCGGTGTACGCACTACGACGCCTTCCGCTTCTTCACCCCCGCCGCCGTCCCCCGCAACCGCGTGCCGTTGAACCGAGAAGTCACCACCGAGCACGACCAGCCGGGGTGCGTTCACGTGACGATGGACCTGTACAAGTTCGCGTACAAGCTGGCCCCGTGGATCCCGAGCGAGGTGATCGCCGAGGCGTTCGAGCTGGCGGCGGCGGCGCGGGAACTCGACATGCGGGCCA
This sequence comes from Fimbriiglobus sp., assembly GCA_031414395.1. Classification (GTDB taxonomy): domain Bacteria; phylum Planctomycetota; class Planctomycetia; order Gemmatales; family Gemmataceae; genus JALHQU01. The sequence goes on along the minus strand of JANNVG010000302.1, from coordinate 1,884 downwards.
GCCCGTATGACCTGAGCGAGTTCGGGTTCACACCGATCCGCATCGAGACGAAGCACGGGCGGGAAGAGTACGTGACCGCCCAGCGGGAGTTGGCGAAGCGAGCGGCCCCGGTGCGGGCGAGGGTGTTGGCGGGGTATTTACGGGTGGCCTGTCAAGCAGTGCCCGCAGAGGACGCAGATGGGGCGCAGATGAAGGCAGGATTTGAAGGCAGAAATCCGTTCTGATCCTGCCTTCATCTGCGCCCCATCTGCGTCCTCTGCGGGCCGATTTGTTTCATCCCAGATTGTTGAGAACACCCAGCGCCTTCAACTCCGCGTGCAACCCCTTCTCCTGTTCACTCGTCAGGTTCGTGAGCGGCGACCGCACCGGCCCCAAATCCAGGCCGTACAGCTTCATCGCCGCCTTCCCCGCCACGACCGGCCCGCCGTACCTCTCCAGCACCCGCACCACCCGCACGCTCTCGCGTTGCAGCTTTCGCGCGGTGTCGTTGTCGCCGGCGTCGAACGCTGCGATGACCTTGCGGTGCAGTTGCGAGGTGAAGTTGTACGTGCTGCCCACCGCCCGCCGCACGCCCACGCACACCGCCGACAGCAGCATCTCGTCGCACCCGAAGAACACCTCGAACCGCCCGCCGCCGGCGGTCACGCACTCTTGAAGCGTGATGGCGTCGATGTTCGTGAACTTCACCCCGCCGACGTTCGGGATGACGCCGTCGGCCAGCTCCAGGAATCGCGCCGCCGACGCCCGCACCCCCGTGACCGACGGGATGTCGTAGTAGAGGAACGGCAGCGGGGCACACGCGGCGGCGACCGGGCGGAAGAACGTGACCAACTCTTCCGGCGTGGTCGGCTTGAGGAAGTGCGGGGCGAGCGCCGCCACCGCCGACGCACCGATGCTCTTGGCATGGGCGGCCAGGTCGATCACGTCTCGTTGACAACTGTGCCCCGCGTGAACGATCAGCCGCAGGTCGCCTTTCACCGCCGCCCACCGCTCGGCCACCGCCATCCGCTCGGCGGTGGTCATGTGCGGGCCTTCGCCGGTGGTGCCGCACGCGAACACGCCATCGACTCCGTTGCGGGCGAACAGTTCGGCTTGATTGGCGATCAGGTCGAGGTTGAGCGAGCCCTCGGCGTGGAACGGCGTGTGCGGGGCGACGACCATCTGGAAGGGGGCGGGCATTTGGCGTCTCGTAGGGTGGCTTCTGTTGTAGCCGGCCTCTGTGAGGCCGGTCGGACCGGGGTCACAGACCCCTGCGACAGCCGAACATCAACGCAACCCGTCGTCAGTCGGCCGGGTGGGTCGCCGCCCGCAGCCGGGCGATCATCTCCGCACGCCCCAGTTTGCGGAGCGCATCGACGTTCCGTTTCGGGATCGCGGCCAGGGCGTCCGGGTCGCCCGACACTTCGGTGATGCTCTCCTCGCGGAGCAGGTGGAGCATCGGGTGCGGGGAGCGGTTCGTGTAATTCTCCGCCGCGTCTGTTGGCGTGCCCGCGAACTGGTACTCCGGGTGGAAACTCGCCACCTGGATGACACCGCGGAGGCCGAGGCGGCGGACCAGCCGGTCGGCTTCGGGCAGGAAGTCGTTGTACTCGGCGAAGTCCAGGAGCGCGCGGGGGTGGATCAGCAGGGTCGTCTCGACGACCGCCCGCGGGGCCGCGACGAGCGCCCGCAGCTCCTCGCCGAGGGCGGACAACAAGGCGTCGGTGTCCACCGCCGCGGTGACGGCGTACCGCACCCGCCCGGCGTCGTTCACCCGCCGGGCGAACGGGCACAGGTTGAGTCCGACCACCACCCCCGCCACCCACCGGCGGGTGGCGTCGGCCGCGGCTTGCTCGTCCCGTTCGTTCACGGCACCCCTCCGGTCGGGTTCACGGCTCGACCGAC
>JANNVG010000301.1:0-2375 GCA_031414395.1 Fimbriiglobus sp. | reverse complement strand
GCGGCCAAGTACGAGGAGCTGTACCGCAAGGTGAAGGGGTGACGCTGAACGGGTGGCCGACTCTCGCCGAGAGTCGGAGAGGGGGCGATGCCTGGGAAGCCGGTGTACTGCGTGTGACCGCTTCCATCAACTGCACGCTCGTCACTCATGCCGACACCCACTCCGACTCTCGGCGAGAGTCGGCCACCCGTGCCGTTCGCACGCTCGCGGCGAAGAGTTCGCCACATTCCGGAGTCGCCCCATGCTCTTCGCCCCGTTCGTCGCCGTTCTGCTGGTCGGCCCGCACGTGTCGCCGATCACGGCCACGTTCGGCGGGCCATCGGCGGTCCTCCACGGGTTTTCCATCCAGATCACTCCCGACGGCCGCTTCGCCACCGACGGCGAGACTTGGGTCGATCTCGTCGCGGATAAGGTGGTGCCGGCGGAAGTGGTTCCGAACCGCGACATGCCAGCGAGTCCGAAGCAGCCGGACGCCACCGTGGTCTACGACGAAAAACTCGGCACACGCCTTCGGGTCGTTCACCCCACGACGCGGGCGATTCACCACCTGAAGCCGCCCGAAGCCAAGTGCGCCATCATGGCGTTCGCCGTCAGTGCGGACGGGAAATCGTCGGCCATCCTGACGAACAACAACCTGCACCTGTTCGACACCGCCGCCGAAGAGTGCGTGCGGATCGTTTCGGCCCCCCGGAACTGGCTCGTCGAGGGAGTGCAGGTGGCCTTCACCCCGGACGGGAAGCGGGCACTGCTGATCTGCTCGGACCGCCGGCGGGTGCGGGTCGTCCCCGCGGACGGCAAAGCCGAGCCGTGGTCGATCGACATCGGCGACGGGAACGGGATGGGGGCGTTCGCGGTGTCGGCGGACAGCAAGACGCTGGCGGTGTTGGACTACGGCCGGGTCGTCCGCGGGTACGACCTGACCACCGGCCAGCGGCTCGGCAAGGGCGTGACCCCCGACACGTGGGTAGGCGTGAAGTGGGCGGGCGAACACACCGCCGCGTGCTGGTCGCGTCGCGGACGGTTGACGGTGTGGGACACCCGCACGGGCAAAGTCGATCGGGAGTTCACCGTAGCCATGCCGGCCGACACCACCGACGGCGTGGACGAACTCGCCGTCAGTCCGGATGGTAAGCGGGTGGCGGTGTTGGAACAGAAGCACACGAATGGCAGTTCGCTCCGCGTGTTCGACCTGACCACCGGCAAAGTCATGTGGGAAATGCCCGACAAGCGGTTCGTCTGGGAAGCGACCTTCCACCCCGACGGGACCAAGATCGGGGTGTACGGACATGACGAGTTCCACACCTACGATTTGACCGGCAAGGCGGAGCCGGGAACCTTCGGCGTGAAAGTGGGTTGGCCGTGCCGGTTCAACGAGGACGGCCGCACGGTGTTCCAACTCAGCTACGGCAACCTCGGCCACAACATCGTGTGCACCGAAGTGGTCGGTGGAAAAGAGCGGTGGACGTGGCGGAAGGGGGTCGCCGAACTCGACGAGTGGCGTGGCGGCCTCGTGGGTCTCCACCCGGCCGACGACGTGGTGTGGGTGGCGAACGGGGACGGCGTCCACGGCATCGACCGCCTGACCGGGATCACTCGCTGGGCCGTCGAGCGGCTGCCGGTCGCCGAGAAGCGGTGGGGCTTACAGAATCGGTGTGCGCTCTTCGCCGCCTCCCGGGACGACCGCTGGCTGGCCGCCGGTCTGAAGATCCGCGACCGCGGGGAGAACGATAGCGAGGCGTTCGGCGTGTACGACCTGCACACCAAAGCCGGGCGAGAACGCCCGCTCGTTTCACCGCCGCTCTCGCACCGCATCAAGGGGCTGGCCGTGTCGCCCGACGGACGTCGGGTGATCGTTCTGACACCGACCGGCGCGCAACAGGTGTGGGACCTGGAGAAACTGCGGCGAGTGACGCCCGACCCGTTCGGCGAGGTGTGGGAGCATCTGGGTTTGGAAGGCGTCTGGGTGGTGGAAGCCATGACCACCCTCACCGCCGACCCCGAGCGGGCGGTGAAGCTGTTGGCGGAGGAGTTGCCGCCGGTCGCGGTGCCGGACGCCGCGCAGGTGAAGCGGTGGCTTGGCGAACTCGGCTCGCCGGACTTCAAGACCCGCGACCGGGCCGAACGCGAACTGAACGAGGTGCTCGACACAGGCCGCGCGCTGATTCTCGCCGCGGCCGAGAAGCCGGCCAACGCCGAGGCGGGCGAGCGGCTCGAACGGCTGGTGGCAAGGGTCCGTGACTTCCCCCAATCGCCCGAGTCGCTCCGGGTGGTGCGGGCCGTGGAAGTGGTAGAACGGATTCGCACGCCGGCGGCGGTGAAGCTGCTCGAACGGTGGGCCGGGGGAGCACCCGACGCGCCGCTGACGACCGAAGCGA
>JANNVG010000300.1:0-4241 GCA_031414395.1 Fimbriiglobus sp. | reverse complement strand
CGGCGACCTCCCCCGCAAGGGGGGAGGGGGGGGGGGTGGCTTCGGCGCCCGGGTGACTGGGGGGGAGGCGCAACAACCCCCCCCCCCCCCCTTGCGGGGGAGGTCGCCGGAGTTCACGAAGTGAACCCGGCGGGTGGGGGGTTACTCGCACAACACCGCTCCGATACAACTCCCCCCGGTCTCCTCCCCCCGCCGGACACCCCACCATGACCCGCCTGCTCCTGTCGCTATTCGCCGTCACGCTCCTCGCCGCCCCGCTGTTCGCACAGTGGAAGCTGGACGATAAATTCAAGGCCGCCAAGGACGACGACCTGAAAGACGCCAAGGGCGAAGCCGCCCCGAAAGGGGCCGTCGTGCTGTTCGACGGCAAGGACATGGACCAGTGGGTGAAGACCGACGGCAAGGGCAAGCCCGGCTGGAAGCTGGTGGACGGCGGGGCGATGGAAGGGGTGAAGGGGCAGGGCGACGTGATGACCAAAGAGGAGTTCGCCGGGCCGTTCAAGCTGCACGCCGAGTTCCGCATCCCGTACGAACCCGACTTGAAGCCGGGCCAGGGCCGCGGGAACAGCGGGGTGTACGTCCACGGGCGGTACGAGGTGCAGGTGCTCGACAGCTACGGCCTGAAGAGCGGGAAGAACGACTGCGCGGCCATCTACGACCTGCTGCCGCCGAGCGAGAACGTGTGCAAAGCCCCGACCGTGTGGCAGACCTACGACATCGAGTTCACCCCGCCGGTGTTCAAGGACGGCAAGAAGACCGAAGCCGTGCGGATGACGGTGCATCACAACGGGGTGAAGGTTCACGACGACGCCGAGGTGAAGTCGGACAACACCACCGCCGGCCGCGGCGGGGACGCGAGCAAGCCCGGCCCGATTCTGTTGCAGGACCACGGGCACAGCGTGCAGTACCGCAACGTGTGGCTCGTCAAGTAGTGCGGAGTGCGGAATGCGGAATTCACCGAGTGCGGATTGCGGAGTGTGGGATGCGGAATGAATACGGACAACCGAATCATTCCGCACTCCCCATTCCGCACTCCGCGCTCAAAGAACTCCTCGCCATCGCCCTCCCGCTCGTGCTGAGCGCCGGCTTCCTGACGGTTCAACTCTGCCTCGACCGCATCTTCCTGACGTGGACCGGCAACAACGAGGCCGCCGCCTCCATGCCCGCGGTCATGCTGTTCAGCACCCTGTTCGGCGTCCTCCAGCACACCGTGCAGTACACGTCCGTGTTCGTGTCGCAGTACATTGGCGCGGGGCGGCCGGAGCGGGTCGGCCCGGTGCTGTGGCAGGCGGCACGGCTGGCGATCGTCGGCGGGTTCGCCTTCCTGCTGCTCATCCCCCTCGCCGGCCCGCTGTTCGAGCGGGTCGGCCACGCACCCGAAGTGGCGACGATGGAGGCCGACTACTTCCGCGCGCTCTGCTTCGCCGTGCCGTCGGCGGCGGTGGTGGCGGTCGTGAACGCCTTCTTCTCCGGCCGCGGCAACACGTGGACGGTGTTCGCCGTCAGCGGCGTCGGGCTGGCGGTGAACGCCCCGCTCGCCTACGCCTGGATTCTGGGCGAATGGGGCTTCCCCAAGCTGGGCACCACCGGGGCCGGGTACGCCACCGTGTGCGGGTCGGTCGCGTCCATGCTGTTCGGTTTACTCCTCGTCTTCCGCAAGCGGTACGAGGCCGAGTTCCGCACGCGGTCGGGCTGGCGGTTCGACTGGCCGCTGACCAAGCGGGTGTTGCGGTTCGGCATCCCGAACGGCCTGATGCACGCGGTGGACATGTCGGCGTGGACGGCGTTCATCTTCCTGACCGGACTGATGAGCAAGGTGGAAGGGGCGGCCACGAACGTGGCGTTCACCATCAACCTGATCGCCTTCCTCCCGCTCATGGGCATCGGGCAGGGGGTGGAAATCCTGGTCGGCCGACGGCAGGGTGAAGGCCGGCCGGACCTGTCGGCGAAGACGACGTGGACGGGGATGAGGCTGAACCTCGGGTACGCGGTGGCGGTGTCGGTGCTGTACGCGGTGGTGCCGTGGGTGTTCACGTGGCCGTTCGGCGTGGGGGCGAACGCGGACGAGTGGGAGCAACTGCGGCCGACGGTTGACAAGCTGCTGCTGTTCGTCGCGCTGTACACGGTGGGCGACGCGGTGAACGTGACGGTGTCGTTCGCCCTGCGGGGGGCGGGCGACACGCGGTTCGTGGCGGCGCTGGCGGTCGGGCTGGCGTGGCCGGTGATGGTGATTCCGACGTGGATCGCGGCAAAGGCCGGGTGGGGCGTGTACGGCGCGTGGGTGTTCGCCACGGTATACATCTTCGCGCTGGCGGTGGCGTTCGTGATCCGCTTCCGCGGCGGCCGGTGGCGGTCCATGCGGGTGATCGAAGCGAAAGTGGTGAGTGATGGAGATTTCACCGCCGAGGGCACATGAGGGCACATGAGAGGAAGAAAGGGCTTCACGCAGAGCCGCAAAGACGCAGAGAAAACAGTGTCCAGAAGTAGTCTTCACTCCCTTCTTTGTCCTCTCTGCGTCTTTGCGGCTCTGCGTGAGATCTTGTTTCCTCCGTTCTCTCTTCCTCTCGTGCCCTCATGTGCCCTCGGCGGTGAATCCTCTTCTGCCCGCCCGCGTGCTTTTTCTTCCCGCCCCGGATACCATGTCTCCCGCGGGTGCTCGCCCGCTCACGTTCCCCTCCTCCGTAGGTCTCTCCCATGCTCACGCGCGGAAACCTGTCCCGCCGCGGATTCATGCACCGCTCCATCGCTGCGCTGACCGCCGCCGGCCTGCCCCTGTGGTACGCCCAGCACGTCCATGCGGCCGACGAGAAGGCGAAAGCCGACGACACCAAGCCGGGTGCGAACGGCATGCTCAACTTCGGCTGGGTGGGCATCGGCAGCCCGTCGAGCCGCTCGCTCAAGGGCGTGTACCCGCAGGCGCGGGCGTTCCAGAACGTCAAGCACGTGGCCATCTGCGACGTGGACAGCCGCCACCTGGACGTGGCCGCCGAACAACTGAAGAAGGACAAGTTCGAGGCGACGAAGCACGACGACTACCGCAAGCTGATCGCCCAGAAGGACGTGGACGTGGTGTGCGTCACCACCCCCGACCACTGGCACGCGATCATCGCCATCGCCGCCATGAAGGCCGGCAAAGACGTGTACTGCGAGAAGCCGCTGACGCTGACGGTGGCCGAGGCGCTGGCCGTCCAGAAGGTGGCGAAGGAGACGAAGAAGGTGCTGCAGACGGGCAGCCAGCAGCGGTGCGAGATGGGCAACATGTTCCGCCTGGCGGCCGAGATCACCCGCAGCGGGCGGCTGGGCAAGGTGAAGAGCATCGAGTGCCGCATCGGCGGCAACCCGACCAGCGGGGCCATCGAGGCGGTCGAAGCCCCGAAGGAGCTGAACTGGGACTCGTGGCTCGGGCCGACGCCGAAGGTGCCGTACCGCATCAGTAAGGACGGCAAACAGACGAACTGCCACTACGAGTTCCGCTGGTGGTACGACTACAGCGGCGGCAAGATGACCGACTGGGGTGCCCACCACCTGGACATCGCCCAGTGGTGCCTGGGGGCCGACGGCAGCGGGCCGACGGGCGTGGAGGCGGTGGAGGCGAAGGAGCCGCACAAGGGGGGCGACGGGTACAACTGCCACCCGACGTTCAAGGTGAAGTACACCTACGCCAACGGCGCCGAGGTGTTCGCCATGGACGGCCGCGGGACCGACGTGAAGGGGCTGGTGACGAAAGACGGCACCCCGCGGATGGACCGCGACAAGAAGCCCATCGAGACGCTCGGCGGGAGCGAGAACGGCGTGCTGATCACCGGCGAGAGCGGCAAGCTGTTCGTCAGCCGCGGGTTCATCGTGGCCTCCGACGCGAAGATCCTGAGCGAGCCGATGAAGGACATGCCGGCCCTCTACCCGAAGCGGCCGACCAACCACATGCAGAACTTCCTGGAGTGCGTGAAGGACCGCACCGCGCCCATCTGCGACCCGGTGGTCGGCGGCGGCAGCGTGATCGTGTGCCACATCGGGGCCATCGCCCTGCGGATGGGCGCGGGCACCAAGCTGAAGTGGGACCCGAAGACGAACACGTTCGACAACAAGGACGCGACCGCCATGCTCGCCCGCAACTACCGCGACGGGTACAAGCTGGAAGGGTGATGAAGTCGGTGCCGCCTGCCGGGAGGCACTTCATTCCGCTAGAACCGGGAACGCAGTGACCGGGTGGGGACCACAACCCACCCGGTCACTGCGTTCCC
>JANNVG010000299.1:0-7906 GCA_031414395.1 Fimbriiglobus sp. | reverse complement strand
ATCTCACCACCCGGCTCCTCACGGAGCACGGCTCGCCAAGTCGCCCAGACCCGACCGCCACCCCCGAACACCCCCCCGCCCATGTTCCAGACCCTGTCCAGCGTGTTCAGCCCGGCGGCCTACTTCAACGTGTGGAGCCTGCTCGCCGGCGGGCTGCTCGTCGCCGCCCCCATCATCATCCACCTCATCCACCGCATGCGGTTCAAGCGGGTGAAGTGGGCGGCGATGGAGTTCCTGCTGAAGGCGCAGAAGCGGATGAAGCGGAAGATGATCATCGAGCAGCTGCTGCTCCTGGTCCTCCGCTGCCTGCTCATGCTGCTCGTCGGCCTGCTGGTGGCCCGCTACTTCGGGTTCAACGCCACCGGCAAGGAGACGATGACCACCCTGCACTACGTCATCCTGGACGACAGCCCGAGCATGGGCGACCAGATCACCGACGACGGGGCGGAGGTGATGACCACCTACGAGAAGGCGAAGCGGACGCTGACCGACAAGATCGCCCCCGCCCTGGCCGACGCCGCCACCCCGCAACTGCTCGAGGTGGTCCGCGCGTCCGAGGCCGATGTGCCCCTGCCGCTGGACAAGCTGAACGCCGGCAGCATCAAGGAGCTGAAGGACAACCTGGGACAGTACCAGCCGTCCACCGTGCGGACCGGCCTGGCCGACCTGATCCGCAAGGGGGGCGAGCGACTGAACGGCCGCGGGCCGGAGACGGGCAAGGTGCTGCACGTCGTGTCCGACTTCCGCGCGAGCGACTGGAACGAGCAGGGCGCGGCCATCAAGGACGAGGTGAAGAAGCTGACCGAGGGCGGGGTGAAGGTCCACTTCATCGACGTCGCCCACCCGTACCGCAAGAGCGACAAGAAGCTGCCCGCCCACCACGACAACATCGGCATCACCGAACTGCGGCCGGCCAAGGCGGTGGTGGCCAAGTACGAGGAGGTGGAGTTCACCCTGAAGGTGAAGAACTACGGGGCGGCCGAGGTGAAGGACCAGCGGGTGAGCATCCGCGTGAACGGGGACGAGGGGAAGGGCGGGCGGAGCGTGGTGTTCGCCAGCATCCCGCCCGGCCAGGAGGCGACCGAGCGGTTCGCCGTCAACTTCACCGAGCGGTCCGGCGGCACCGACAACCCGTTCGCCGGCAAGCAGACGCAGACGCCGCTCACCGAGGGCGAGAAGGTCGACCTGAAGAAGGCGTTCGAGCGGTTCAACCTGGTGACGGCGGTGATCGAGACGAAGGAGGGGAGCGGGCTGGACGCCGACAACGTGCGGCACACGGCCGTCGAGGTCCGCGAGACACTGCCCATCCTGGTGGTGGACGCGACCGACCCGGAGAAGCGGGACGACAAGTCGGGCGAGAGCCTGTACCTGCGGAAGTTCGTGGCCAGTTCGGGCACCGCCTTCCAGTGGAACTTCGCCGCCCCCGCCGACCTCGGCGGCACCGACCTGTCCAAGTACTCGTTCGTGCTGGTGCTGAACGTGCCCGGCCTGACGGACGCGGCCGTGCGGAACCTGGAGGGGTTCGTGGCCAACGGCGGCGGGTGCGGCTTCTGGCTGGGGGATAAGGTGAAGCCGGCCGAGTACAACAAGGGCCTGTACCGCGACGGCGACGGCCTGTTCCCCGTGCCCCTGCCGCCCGACCCGTACCCGGTCAAGGCCGTCGAGCAGATGACCACGGCCGAGCAGGAGGAGGAGGAACTGCGGCAGAACAAGCTGCGGTTCAACATCTTCCAGAAGAAGCTGCTGGTCCGCGACCCGGCCATGCGGGCGCACCCGGCCCTGGCCGGCATGTACGACGGCAAGAAGGGGGACAACGACCCGGACGCCATCGAGAAGTTCTACCGCTTCGTGCTCATCAAGCGGTACTGGCCGGTCGAGCGGATCGGCAAGTGGACGGAGGACAAGACCGTCACCGAACTCATGTGCCTGTCGAACGAGAAGCAGTTCAAGGACTACGACGCCGAGGCCAACGCCCTCATCCAGGCGCTGCCCCTGGACGACGCCGACTTCGCCCCGTTCAAGGACGCGCTGACCAAGGTCAAGAAGTCCATGTCGGCCATCAACACCATGGCCGACCCGAGCACGTCGATGGTGGCCGAGTTGTTCGACCGCCTGCTGTCGGACCAGCGGAACGAGGGCGACACGGACGAGGCCCTGTACCGCGAGTTCTGGACCAAGGCGGAGGTGAACGACCTGAAGACGAAGGTGACGCGGCTGCGGGACCGCATGAAGTACGGGTACCCGCTGTACGTGACCAAGAACTTCGGCCGCGGGCGGGTGTCGCTCATCACCACGTCCGCCGGCGAGGCGTGGACCGACTGGCCGAACGCCCCGCCCGGCAACGTGTCGTTCGTGCCGGTGATGAAGGAGTTGGTGAACTACCTGGCCGGCGGCGGGGTGGACGACACCCGCACGTGCGGCCGGCCGATCGAGTTCAAGCTGGACCCGGACAGCTACGACCCGAAAGTTCTCCGCGGGTTCGTCACGCACGCGGCCAAGGCGGGCGAGCGGCCGGCGGTGGGCGGTGGCAACGACCCGGCGCCGGTGAACGTGAGCGGTCAGTTCGACCCGCTACCGGTGGTGACGACCAAAGAGAAGGTGACGGAGCCGGGGCCGGACGGCAAGCCGGTGGACAAGGAGGTGGAGCGGAAGGCGATGACGCTGACGGAGACGAACACCACCCGCGCCGGCATCTACCTGTTCGGGCTGGAGCAGAAGCGGCCGAAGCCGGGCGCGCCGTCCGAGACGGTGACGGCCGCCGAGTACCGCTTCGCCCCGGTGAACATCGACGTGCCGAACGAGGGCGACCTGGCGCGGGTGAACGGCGACAAGGTGGCCGAGAACGCGCCCGGCAGCGAGCTGCACGGCCCGGACGAGACCGACTGGCTGATCCGACTCCAGAACAAGAAGACCGACCTGAGCAGCATGGGCTGGCTGTTCCTGTTCATTCTGCTGGTGCTGGTGGCCGAGCAGGCGCTGGCGGTCAAGTTGAGCTACCACGCCGGCCAGGAGACGATGAGCGAGCACGCGCCGTCGGCCGCCGCCGCCATGCGGCGGAGCGAGGCGCGGCCGGCCGGCGGCACGACGACCACCTGAGTGCTCTGCTCGCCCCGCGAGCGGAATCAAACACCGCTCGCGGAGCGAGCAGAGCACACCGAACGACACACGACACACACCCGAACTCCGCCAGGTTGACGCACCGATGAACGAGTCCAGCGTGAAGACGACGAAGGAGTTCGTGTTCCAGCGGCTGTCCGAGCCGTTCCCGTTCTCCACGCCCGACACGCCCGTGCCGCTGGCGGCCATGATCGCCGGCGCGCTGCTCCTGTTCGCCGCCCTCAGCTTCGTGCTGCCGCTGGTCCGCACCCTGCGGGGCGTCCTGTCCGGGGTGGCCGTCCGCGGGGTGGTGTGGGCGGCGCTGGCCTACGCCGGCGCGGTCCTGTGGATGGGCCTGTCGAACGCCACCGACCGCGACGACGAGGCCACCCGCGGGCAGTTGTTCTGGGCGATGGTCGGCGGCCAGGTGCTGCTCGCCCTGCTGTTCGGCATCAGCACCCTGCTCACCCTGCTGAGCGGCGCGCGCCTGGAGAAGGGGGCGAACACCGAGGGCATCGCCTTCGGCACCCTGCTGACGGTGCTGTTCGGCCGGGCCGACGCCAGCCGCGTGACGTGGTGGCACCTGTTCACCGCCGGCGCGCGGGCCATGCTGTTCCTCATCCCGCTCGTCTGCCTGGGCATCGCCCGCGGGTTCGAGACGGACACCGAGCCGGTGTGGTGGCTGTTCACCGGCGGCATGGTGTCCACCGCCTGGCTGCTCACCCTCGACATGTACGTGAAGGACTCCGGGGCGGTGCGGTTCTGGGGCACCCGCCTGCTGTTCGGCCCGTTCCTGGCCGGCACCCTCACCCTGCTCGTCGGCGGGGTCACGGTGGCCGTGCTGCCGAAGGAACACCAGGCGACCGGGGCCGTCGTCACCGGCGTCATCCTCGCCGGGCAGCTGCTGCTGGTCGTGCTGGGCGGGGTGCTGTGGCTGTTCCGCGCCTTCCGCCGCGACGACGTGGGCGCGTGGCTGAAGGTGTTCCCCATCGCCCTGTTGCGGTGCCTCGCGCTGGCCGTCCTCGCCTTCTGCTTCCTGCTGCCGGCCATGCAGCCGTGGGAGACGGCCGAGAAGCGGTCGAAGGTGATCCTCCTGCTGGACGTGTCGCCGAGCATGGTCCGGTACTCGGACGAGATCAGCCGCGACCCGAACGCCAAGCTGAAGACGCGGATGGACAAGGTGCTCGACTTCCTCACGTCGGACGGCGGCACGACGACCAACGCCAAGTTCGTGGCCGACCTGCTGGCCAAGAACCCGGTGACGGTGTACCGCTTCGGGGCCAACCTGGACGCCGACCCGGAGGTGATCCCACTCGGCCCGGCCGACAAGCCGGACGCGAACAACTGGAGGAAGGACGAGTGGGAGTCGTTCGTCAACTACGACTTCAAGGCGTGGGTGGAGCGGTACACGTCGCCGGACGGCAAGGGGTTCAGTGCCGAGGCGAAGGCGGCGCTGAAGGCGGCGGCGGCGTGGGGGGCGGGCACCGGCGACGCGCAGTGGGCGCTCGACTGGGCGAAGGCGGACGAGGCCACCTGCGGCGCCACCGAACTGGCCGACAGTGGGGCGGACGACGCGGCGGCGGCCCGCAAGGCGCTCGACCGCAAGCTGCTGGCGGCCGTGCGGGAGAAGGCGACCAAGCGGGTGGACGCCGCCCGCCTGATCGCCCAGGGGTCGGCCGTGCCGGACGGCATCACGGCGGCCCTCAACCGCGAGCAGGCGAACATGACGCAGGCGGTCATCGTGTTCACCGACGGCCGCAGCAACATGTCGTCGGATCAGGCGGTGGCCGAGACGGCCCGCCGCGCGAAGGAGGCGAACATCCCGGTGTACACGGTGTCGGTGGGCAGCGCCCGCGAGGTGGTGAGTCTGGTCATCTCGGACCTGCAAGCGCCCGACCGCACCCAGCCGGACGAGCCGACGCAGGTGACGGTGGCGGTGGACGGCGTCGGGTTCAAGCAGAACGACCAGGTGGAGGTCACGCTCGAACTGTTCCTGCCGGGCAAGGACCCGAAGAACAACGACCCGGCCGACTTCGAGATGAAGCAGACGGTCACGTTCGGGGCGGGCGAGACGCCGCACGGGGAGACGACGTTCGTGCTGGACGCCGAGGAGTTCGCCCTGAAGGGGGCGGTGACGCTCATCGAGGAGATCGTGCCGCCCAAGAAGGGCCGCAAGTGGCAACTGAAGAAGGGGCAGTGGAAGGTGCGGGCGAAGGTGCCGGTGGACCCGCGGGAGATCTTCCGCGAGCCGGTCCACCTCAGCCCGGTGCGGGCGATGGAGGTGATGGACAAGCCGCTGCGGGTGCTGCTGGCCGGCAGCGCGCCGACCCGCGAGTACCAGATCCTCCGCCAACTGCTGGTGCGGGAGGTGGAGCAGAAGCGGGCCGAGCTGAGCATCTTCCTGCAGAACGACGGCGGGCAGAAGGGCATCATCGTGCAGGACGTGCCGCCCGGCCGCCTGCTGCTCAAGTTCCCCGACGAGTTCGACGTGAGCAAGGACACGTCGGCGGGCACGGGCGGCGACCCCGGCTCGGACGTCGAGACGCAGCGGCAGCGGGCCAAGTACAACAACCTGAACGAGTACGACCTGATCGTCTGCTTCGACCCGAACTGGAACGAGCGGGACGACGCCAACGCCTTCCGCATCCCGAACACGGCGTTCACCAAGCTGAAGACGTGGTCGCAGAACTACGGCGGCGGGCTGATCTACGTGGCCGGCCCGTTCTACACCGGCTCGCTGGTGCGGAGCAAGGAGGAGGGCGGGCGGCTCCAGCCCCTGCTGGACATGCTGCCCGTCGAGCCGGACGACATCATCGCGTCCGAAGACTTGACGGTCAAGTTCACCCGCAAGGTGCCCCGCCGCCTGAAGTTCAACCCGCCCAAAGACTCCGACCTGCTGCGGCTGGACGACCTGACCCCGCAGCGGGACGACGCGCTCAAGGCGGTCGCCGGCTGGGAGTTGTTTTTCACCGGCTCGGACACCCCGCCGAACAAGGCCAACAAGGACGTCTACCTGAACCCGACGCGGGGCTTCTACACGTACTTCCCGGTGAAGAAGGTGAAGCCGCTGGCCGCCTCCCTCGCCGAGTACCTGAACGTGGACGAGAAGCAGCAGGAGGTGGCGCGGCCGTACCTCGCCGTCGGCCCGTCCGGGGCCGGCCGCACCGCCTGGCTCGGGTCGGGCGAGATCTTCCGCCTGCGGGCCGTGCCCGAGGTGGGCATCTCCTTCTACGACAAGTTCTGGCTGCAACTGGCCCGCTACTGCTCGGCCAAGCGGACGAGCGGGGCGAAGGCCCGCGGCGACGTGCTCATGAGCAAGGAGATCATCCAGGGCACGCCCATCCGGGTGCGGGCGCGGGTGCTCCAATCCAGCGGCGACCCGTACCCCGAGAACGACCTGGACAAGCCCAAGCTGACCATCGAGAAGCTGGACCAGAACGGCGAGGTGAAGGAGCGGTTCGGCCCGTTCGACGTGCTCAAGCCGGCCAAGCTGGGCACCAAGTTCGAGGGGTACTACCAGGGCGTCGTCATGCCCGACCCGGCCAAGATGACGCCCGGCGAGTTCCGCTACCGGGTGAGCGTCACCAAGTCCGACCTGCCCGACCCGCTGACGGCCGAGTTCTTCCTGCGGTCGGCCAACCCGGAACTGGACAACACCAAGCCCGACCTGCAAGCCCTCCGCGACATGGCCAGCCCGGTGAAGGCGGCCCTGGACGGCGAACCCGACCCGGCCAAGCGGTCGCTGATCGCCGCCCGCCTGGGCGTGACCGACGACGACGTGAAGACGGGCAAGGCGAAGCTGGCCTTCGCCCTCGACAGCCAGGACAAGCTGCGGATGATCCCCGAACTCATCCGCTCGCGGAGCGAGTCGCCGCAGAGCCGCGGGGTGGTGGACCCGCTGTGGGACGACTCCTACGACCCGGCCGCCGACCCCCGCACCAACTGGCTGCGGGCGGCGCCCGCCGACTGGCCGAACCCCCTCCGCGACCTGCTGCGGATGGAACTGGTGCGGTTGAACCTGGGCACGCAGCCGGTGGCCGTCCGCCTGTGGAAGCCGGTGCTGCTCGCCCTCCTCATCCTGCTCGGCCTGACGCTCCTGCTCCGCAAGGCGGCCGACAAGCCGAACGTGGGGGTGCTCATGCTGGTCATCGCCTGCGTGGTGACGTTCCTGACCGCGTGGTGGTTCTTCCTGTTGGGCGTCATCCTGCCGGTGCTCGCGCTGGTCCTGCCGAAGCACCGCTCGGCCATCACCGCGGGGATGCTCGGCCTGTCGGCCGTGTTGCAAGCGCTGGCCGCCGAGTTGGTGGTGTTCAACGGCGTCGGCCTGCCCGACGGCCTGTGGCAGCCGGTCACGCTGTTCCTGCAACTGGCGCTCGCCGGCACGTGGGTGCTCCGCACGCGGGCCGACCTACCCAAGCCCGGCTTCATGGGCGTCATCGAGGGGATCATCACGGCCGTCATCGGGCTGGTGTTCATCCCCCTCGGGTTGGGTTACGCCCTGCCGCCCGTCTTCTCGCTGTACGAGACGGTGCTCGGCCCGATGCCCGACCTGTACCAGTGGGGCCTGACGGCCGCGTGCCTGCTGCCGGGCGTCGCACTGGTGGGCGTGTACGTGTTCGCCGGCAAGCACCGGCCGGCGGTGGGCAGCGTCATCCTCACGCTGGCCATGCTCGCCCAGGCGCTCGCCGCCGCCCTCGCCCTGTGGTACGGCAACCCGTTCCCCGTCGGGTACGCCGTCCTCGCCCTGGCCGCCCTGCTGTGTACCGAGTGGACGCTCCGCAAGCTGATCCGACTGGCGTAACCCAGTCCC
>JANNVG010000298.1:0-11159 GCA_031414395.1 Fimbriiglobus sp. | reverse complement strand
CGGCTGTCTCCGGATCAGCCGGGGTAAACCCGGCCGCTCACGGAAGCACGCCTTACTTCCGCACCTTCTCCTCGAAGGTCACATCAAGCGCCTTCGGCACGCCTTCGCCTTCCGGCGAGCGGAGGGTGAAGCCGTCGGCGGTGGTGGCGTACACGAACGCCTTGCCGGTCAGCGGGTCGGTCGGCGCGGTCACCCGCTTGATGTCGGCGAGCACCTTCGGCAGTGCGGCGGCAGCGGCGGTGTGAACGCGAACGGCTTCGACCGCCCGCAACGTGGCGATGCGGCGTTCGGTGCGTGCCCCGGCGTGGTGGACTTTTTCAACAGCAGGTAGCACGAGCAGGAAGGTTTGAAACAGCGTGTCGCCGGATCGCTCCTTCTGCGCCCTCTTCACGCGGGCGGTCGCCTTCGCCAGCCCGTCGAACGCCTCCGGCAGCGGGGTGAGGAAGCAGGTGCGGTGGTCGTCGGCCAGTTCGCGGTACGCCTCGAACGAGTTCAGGTACACGGCCTGCACCGCCGGCATCGCGGCGACGGTTTTCTTGTCCCACCCGCGGGCGAGCAGGTCTTTCTTCGCCGACTCGTGGTGCAGGGTGGCGTTCCCGCTGATGGCCAGCCGCCCGCCGAGCACGCCGAGCGGGTTGCCGCCGTCGGCCGCGGCGAACAGCTTGATGGCCGCTTCCGCCGCGTCGAGCGCCTTCTCGGCCGACACCGGCCCCTTCCGCAACTCGGCCAACCCCGGCAGGAAGGATTCGTTCAACTCGTCCTCGCCGTCCAGCCCCGGCCGCGGGTCGATGAGCGGGCGGGGCAACGCCGACAGCGCCCAATACAGCGACGGCGAACCGGGGCACGCGACCAACTCCTGCGCCCGAGTGAGGAACACGTTGGCGACGGCGTACCCGACGAGCATCTGAATCAGGCTCGGCCCTTCGCCCAGGTGCTTGGCGTACTGCAACCCGGTGCGGAGCGACGCGACGGCGTCGTCGTACCGTTTCTCGGCCATCTCCACCCGCACGCGGAGGGCGAGCATCCGGGCGAGGTCGCGGTAGAGGGGCTGAGCGGCAATCGTCTGGTCGAGTGCGGCGGGTCCACTGGCGGGGGCCGACGTCCACTCGCAGGATTTGCACCGGGTGCCGTACTCCAGTTCACGGAACGCGGCAGCGTACCCCTTCAGGTAAGCTCTCACGTCGTCGATGGGCAACTTGTCGAGCGTGCCGTCTTCCCACGCGGCCAGCTTCTTGTCGTCTTCCGGCGCTTTCGCACGGTCAACGGTCGGGCGGGCGAGTGCGGCCTTGGCGTAGTGCAGCGCGGCGTTCCCGCTCACCCGCTCGCGGCCGGCGGGCAACAGGGTGTACCGCAGAGCCGGCTTCGGCTCGTCGGCCGGATCGACGGAGAGAAGCACCGGGGGGAGTTGTGCGAAGACGGGTGCGGCGAACAGGGCAACACAAAGAACGAGAGTGGTTCGGTTCATCACGGTTGTTCGGGGCAGTCGGGGTCCGGGGCGGGCGGCGGCTTCTTCAGCACCCGCGGGGCGGCGAACACGCCGGGATAAGTGGGAGTCGTTTGCGGCACGTCCGGGCGGAACACCGGCGGCGAGTCGGGGATCAGGCCCAACCCGCCGACGAGGATGTTGCGCCGGCGTTCGAGCGCGGCGGCCACCTCCGACGGCGGCGCTTCCTCCGCCGTCGGGGTGTGCCGCGGGGCGGCCGGGCGGGTGACGATGACCGGCGGCGGGTCGGTTGGGTCCGGCGTGGGAATCGTCTCGACGGCCGGCCGCGGGGTCTGTGCCGCCCGTAGTTCGGCGACGACCGCCGCCGCGTGCTGGTGTTCCGTCGTCACCATGCCGAACGACGCCACCGCCCCGACCACCAGCACCACCACCAGCCCGCCGGCCACCCACCGCCAGAACCGCACCACCTTGTCACGGGACGCCTGCCCGGCCTTGAACATGAAGCTGGGGCGGGCTACGTCGGCGTCGGCCGGGCGGAGGGCGGCCAGCGACCACTCGAACGGCGAGCGGCGGTCGGGCGGCGGGTCGGGTGGGGTGCTCATTTCGGGCATGACACACCGAGTGAGCTACGGAGTGCGGCGATGCCGGCCACATACCGGCGGTAGGCGGTACTGGCGGACCCGCCGACGGTGGCGGCGATCTGCTCGAACGTCAGCCCGCCCCACAGGTGGGCGATGACGATTTCGCGCACGTCGTCGGGCAGGTCGGCGAGTGCGGCGGTGGCCGTCTCGCTATCCAACCCGGTCGCGGAGTCGGGATCGAACCAGTCGGGCGTGTGTTCGGCCCGGCGGGTCTCGTACTTGGTGCGCCGGCGCTGCGAGCGTTGGGCGTCGCGGGCGGCGTTCCGCACGACCGTGTACAGCCACGGCACGGGGTTTTCCGGCGGGCGACCGAGCCGGACCAGTTTGAGCAGGGCGGTTTGGACGACATCTTCGGGCGCATCGGTCCACTGGCGGGCATAGAGCACGAGCGCCCCCGCGTGCCGGTCGATCAACCGCGATAGCTCGTCCGCAGTCATCGTAAGGTACAACGCCGACGGTTAGAGTGCATTTCACCCCCCCATCGGCGGGGACAGGAGAGTTCTGGTATCGGGTCGGAGGGTGGTGACGTGTACTTTTGTCCAGTTTCCGGGCAACAACCCACGTTGGCCCGATCCCGTCCCGCCGCTGGGGGTTACGGCCGACCGACTTCAAGACTGTCAGCGGGGGCGTGTGCGTGGCGGTTAGAGCCTTGATAACCTTGACAGCCTTGCCCGCGCCGCTCGTCCGATCCCCCGACACCCACCCCGCCAAGTGCCGACAACGGCCCGGCCCGGCCGACGGGGAGTGCCAACAGTGTAGCACTTCGGGTATATTCACCACTAGACCTCTCCTGCCCTCTCCCGCCGAGGCTGTCATGCCCCGTCTGCTGTGTGCGGTCGTCCTAGCCGCGTTCGCCCTGTTCGTGCCCGTCCACGCCCAGCCGAAACCCAAGCCCGAGGGCAAGGGCATCACCGCCACCCCCGCCGACCAAGTGAGGGTGGCGAAGGGGTTCAAGGTGGAACTGCTGTACTCCGTGCCGAAGGACAAGGAAGGCTCGTGGGTGTGCATGACCACCCTGCCCGACGGCCGGCTGGTGGTGTCCGACCAGTACGACAAGGGCATGTATGTCGTCACCCCGCCGCCACAAGGGGAACCGCAGAAGATCAAGGTCGAGCCGATGGGCCTGACGTTCGACGGCAAACTGTTCGGTGGGGCACAGGGGTTGTGCTGGGCGTTCGACGCCCTGTATGTGGTGGTGAATCAGGGCAAGGCGAGCGGGTTGTACCGCGTCATCGACTCCGACAAGGACGGCAAACTCGACAAGGTCGAGTTGCTCCGCAACTTCGAGGGTCACGCCGGGGGCGGGCTGGGTGAGCACGGACCGCACGCGGTCATGAAACACCCGGACGGCAAGCGGCTGACGGTGGTGTGCGGCAACCAGACCAAGCTGACCAAGTTCGACACGTCGAAGGTGCCGCCGCACTGGGGCGAAGACCACCTGCTACCGCGGATGCCGGACGGGAACGGGTTCATGGCCGGCGTGATGGGGCCGGGCGGGGCGATGTACAACGTCACCCCGGATGGGAAGACGTGGGAATTGTTCAGCGTCGGCTACCGCAACCAGTACGACGCCGCCTACGACACGGACGGCGAGTTGTTCACCTACGACGCCGACATGGAGTGGGACGTGAACACGCCTTGGTACCGCCCCACCCGCATCTGCCAGGTGACGAGCGGGAGCGAATTCGGGTGGCGGAACGGGGCCGGCAAGTATCCGGCGTACTACGTGGACAACCTGCCCGGCATCTGCGACATCGGCCCCGGTTCACCCACCGGCGTGACGTTCGGCACGGGGGCGAAGTTCCCGGTCAAGTATCAGAAGGCGTTGTTCTCCTGCGACTGGAGCTATGGCAAGCTGTACGCCGTCCACTTCGAGTGGAACGGCAGTTCCAAGAAGGGCACCGCCGAGGAGTTCATCGCCGGGGCGCCGCTCCCGCTCACCGACATCGTGGTGAGTGAGAAGGACGGGGCCATGTACTTCACCACCGGCGGGCGGAAGGTACAGAGCGGGCTGTATCGGGTGACATACACCGGCACCGACCCGACCAGCGATCCGGGCTTCGGCAATGGCGCCCGCGGTCTAGCACGGCAGGAGATCGAGCCGTTCCACCAACCGGCCGACGCCAAGGAGATCGACCTCATCTGGCTGCGGCTGAGCGACCACGACCGCTTCCTCCGCTTCGCCGCCCGCGTCGCCCTGGAACACCAGGACCCCAAACTGTGGGCGGCGAAAGCGCTCACCGACCTGGGTGCCGACCGTACCATCCCCGCCCTGCTCGCCCTCACCCGCGTGAGCGCCAGTTGCCCGCAACACGACCCGGAGCGGAAGAAGATGGGCGACCCGGCGCTGCGGGGGAAGATTCTGGAATCGCTCGCCCGATTCGATTTCACCAAGCTGACCACCGAGCAGCGGCTTGACCTCGTCCGCGTCTACCACGTGCTCTTCAACCGCTTCGGCCCGCCGACGGACGACGAGCGCAAAGCGTGGCTGGCGAAGTACGAACCCGCGTTCCCGACCGGCCAGCGATTCGTGGACGGCGAGTTGCTGCAAGTGTTCGTCTACCTGCAAGGGCCGAAGGCAGCAGCGAAGGGGGTGAAACTGTTGGCCGACGCCCCGACACAGGAAGAGCAGATGGAGTATGCCCGCGCCCTACGAATGCTCAAGGACGGGTGGACGCCGGAGCTGCGGAAGCCGTACTTCGAGTGGTTCGTCAAGGCCCAGACGTACAAGGGCGGGAACAGCTTCGCAAAGTTCGTGCTGATGATGAAAGCCGACGCCGAGAAGACGCTCACCGACGCCGAAAAGGTGACGCTGAAGCCGATCCTGGAGGCGAAGCCGGCGGTCGCCGAAGACGTGAGCAAGCCGCGGCCGTTCGTCAAGAAGCACACACTCGACGACCTGTCGCCGAAGCTGGAGAAGGCCATCGTCGCCGGCGGGCGGGACTTCGACAAGGGCCGCAAGCTCTTCGCCGCCGCCAACTGCTTCGGCTGCCACCGCTATGACCAGGAAGGCGGAGCGGTCGGCCCAGACCTGACCGGCGTGAGCGGGCGGTTCAGCCCGAAGGATTTGCTGGAGAGCGTGCTCGACCCGAGCAAGGAGGTGAGCGACCAGTACCAGGCGGTGGACATCGACACGCTCGACGGGAAGAAGGTGAGCGGGCGGATCGTCAACCTGAAGGAGAACGGCATCATGGTGATGGTGAACATGCTCGACCCGAACGGGATGGTGACGGTGAAGCCGGGCGACGTGGACCGCATCACCCCGTCGAAAGTGTCGATGATGCCCGCCGGCCTGCTGGACACCCTCACCGACGACGAGGTGTGCGACCTGATGGCGTACCTGCTGAGCAAGGGCGACCGCACCCACCCGGCGTTTAAGAAGAAGTGACCGTGGTACAATTGGGTATCCCCCCGGAGGCGACCCGTGACCCCGCAAGACCCCCCGCCCCGGCGGGTGGTGATCGAAGTGATCGACGACGCCACCGCCGCCATGTACCGCGCGATGACCCCCGCCCAGCGGATCGCAGCGGCGTGTGACGCTCACGACACCGCCTTCGCCATGACCTCCGCCCAGGTGCGGCGGTCGCATCCGGATTGGACGCAGTCTCAGGTGCGAGCTGAGTCCGCCCGGAGGTTGCTCCGTGAATCAGCGTGAACTGCTGCGTCACGTCACCGAGTCTCTTGATGGGCTCGCGCTCCCGTACATGCTCGTCGGGTCGTTCGCCGGCTCCGCTTACGGCGAACCCCGGTTGACACAGGACATCGACCTGGTGCTCGAACTGCCGATGGCGTCGGTGTTCAGGTTCTGTGCCGCATTCCCACCACCGGACTTCTACCTGAGTGAACCGGCCGTACGGGACGCCGTCCGCACCCGCTTCCAGTTCAACATTCTGCACCCCACCTCTGGGAACAAAGTGGATTGCATTTTCCCGCGCCCTGACGAGTGGGGAAGCACACAGTTGGGCCGCCGCCGCCGACAGTTGATCCTGGAGGACCTGGAGGCTTTTCTGGCCAGCCCCGAAGACGTGATCCTCGGCAAACTGTGGTACTACTCTGACGGCGGGTCGGACAAACACCTGCGGGACATCGCCGGCATCCTGCGGGTGAGTGGCGATCAGGTGGATCGGGCGGACGTGACCGCGTGGGCCACCAAACTCGGCTACCTTGACATCTGGGAGCGAGTGCAGAAAACCGTGGACGACCCGAATCACCCGAAGGTGTAACTCATGCCGCTGCTGGAAAACCGCTTCGAAGACAGCTTCGTCGTCACCTCCCTCGACCAGGCGATCGACTGGGCGCGGGCGAGCAGCTTGTGGCCGATGACGTTCGGCCTGGCCTGCTGCGCCATCGAGATGATGGCCGTGGGCGGGCCGCGGTACGACATCGACCGCTTCGGCGCCGGCGCCTTCCGCGCCACCCCGCGGCAGGCCGACCTGATGATCGTCGCCGGCACGGTGAACCTGAAAATGGCCGAGCGGGTACGGCGGCTGTACGACTTGATGCCCGACCCCAAGTTCGTCATCGCCATGGGCGCCTGCACGTGCGGCGGCGGGCCATACTACAAGTACGGGTACAACGTGGTGAAGGGGGTCGATCTGGTGGTGCCGGTGGACGTGTACGTGCCCGGCTGCCCGCCGCGACCGGAAGCCCTGCTGGAAGGGCTGATGCGGGTGCAGGACAAGGTGAGGACGATGCGGACGCTCCGCAAAGAGAAGGTGCAAGACGTGATGATACCGGCCCGCACCGGCCGGCCCGAACTGCCCGCCGAGGTGGGTACGCTCGACGCCGCCAACGCCTTCAAGCTGGCCGTGAAGGAAGCGGCGAAGCCCGCGAAGGCGTAGCACCACCGGAGGAACCGCGATGGCATTCACCTCGTTCACGAGCATCGACGAACTGGCGAAGAAGTACGGCATCACCTTCCGCCGGGAGCGATTCGTCGAGCCGATTCCGGGGGTCACGGGCGGGGCCGGCTACCTGGAAGAACTCGAACTGACGCTGAGCGAAGTGCCGTTTCAGCGGTCGGAAAGTTTCACCTGTGAGACGCTCATCTACCCGACGCTCCGCGAGGCGTGGAAGGCGTTCCGCGCGTCACTCACGCTCCTCAGCCACGAACCGCTCGTGGCCGACGCCGACCTCCGTGGGGAGGTGGACTACCTGGTGTGCCGGCGGTCCCCGCTCGGCCCGCTCATCTCCGACCTGCCCATCCTGCTGGTCGGCGGGGCGAAGAAGGACGAGACCACCGCGGGATGGAATCAGGCCCTCGGCGGGATGATCGCCGCCCGCAAGCTGGACGGCGACTCCGGCCGCACCTTCTTCGGGCTGACAACGAACGGCCTCGCCTGGACGTTCGGCAAGCTGGAAGGGTCCACGTTCACCATCGACCCCCAGGTGTTCGGCGTCCGGGACACGGCCGGACTACTCGGCGCGTTGCACTTCATGCTGACCGCCTGCCGCGACCAACTGAAGTCGTAGCCCAATCGGAGGAACCGCGATGGCGTTCTCGGCGTTCGGCTCCCTTGAGGACGTGGTGACGAAGTACGGCATCGGCTACCGGCGGGAGGCGTTCGTCCGCCCGGCGGCCGGCCCGCCGTTCACCGACAGCTACCTGAGCGAGCTGGCGTACACCCTGGAATCGGTGCCATTCCAACGGTCCGAGGGGTTCGTGTGCGAGGCGCTGATTTACCCCACCCTCCGCGACATCTCGAAACACTACCGGGATCACCTTACCCTGCTCAGTCACGAGGCGGTGGCCGCCGACGCCGACCTACGGGGCGAGTTGGATTACGTCGTCACCGCGCGCTCCCCACTCGGCCCGCTCGTACCGGGCAAGCCGATGCTGCTCGTCGGTGAGGCGAAGCGGAGCGACCTGGACGCCGGCTGGGGGCAAGCGCTGGCCGGGATGCTCGCCGCCCGCAAGCTCGATGGCGACACGCAGCGCACGTTTCACGGCATCTCCACCACCGGCCGGGTGTGGGCGTTCGGCCGGCTGGTCGGGAGCGTCTTCACCGAAGACCCGCGGCCGTTCGGGGTGGACGATGCGGGGCAGTTGGCCGGCGCTCTCCACTTCGTGTTCACCGCCTGCCGCGACCAACTGCTCACTCCCACGACGGCCGCCGGGTAGACTGACGGCACCCCCCCGAGGCCCGCCATGACGCCCGACGACCTCTCCCGCCGGCTGTTCCTCGGTGTCGGTGCCGCAAGCACGATACTGGCCACGAGCCGGGGGCGGGCCGACACCCCGCCGCCGTCCGAGGGGTTATCGAAGCTGATCGAGAAGCTCGACCCGTACTTCACCCCGGCGGCCGAGTTCAACGACGTGTCTCGCGGCAACCCCATCCCGCACACGCTGCCCGCCGACAAGCTGAAGGCGGTCGGGCTGACCCGCGACACGTGGAAGCTGGAGGTGGTGTCCGACCCGGACAAGCCGGCCACGCTCGGCAAGCAGTTCACGACGAAAGACGGTACCGCCCTCGACTTCGCCGCCCTGCTTGAACTCGGCAAAACGAAAGCCGTGCGGTTCGCCAAGCTGATGACCTGCCTAAACCTCGGCTGCCCGCTCGGCATGGGCATCTGGGAGGGGGTGCCGCTCCGCGAAGTGCTGTGGCTGACCAAACCGACGGCCAACCTGCGGCGGGTGTTCTACCACGGCTACCACAACGACGACCCGAAGCAGGTGTTCCGCAGCTCGCTCCCCGTCGGCCGCGTGCTCGAAGACCCGGACGACCTGCCGCCGGTGATCTTGTGCTACAAGCTGAACGGCGAGTGGCTGAGTGCCGAGCGGGGCGGGCCGGTGCGGGTGCTGGTGCCGGAGGGGTACGGGTTCAAATCGGTCAAGTGGCTGACCACGCTCACGCTCAGCAATCTGGCGCACGCCAACGACACCTACGCCGAGCAGAACAACGACATCGACAGCCCGCTGAAGACGTTCGCCGCAACCCTTGACGTGCCGACGATGGCCACCGCCGACGCGCCACTGCCGATCACCGGGTACGCGCAGGTGGGCGTGTCCGGGCTGTCGAAGGTGCAGGTGTGGCTGTCGCCGAACGGCAAGGCGTGGCCGGCCGACGACCCGCACTTCACGAAGGCCCCGTGGACCGACGCGACCATCCTGCCGCCGCCGAAGAACTGGGGAGCGCTGCCCGACGGCAAGCTGCCGGACGACCTGTTCGGGTTCGAGAAGGGCCAGCCGAAGGCGTGGCCGATGAAGCTGTCGAAGGCGTACTGGGCGGTGGAACTGCCGGGCGTGGCCGCCGGCGAGTACACACTGCGGTGTCGCACCATCGACGCGAAGGGGCAAGCGCAGCCGATGCCGCGGCCGTTCAAGAAGTCCGGGCGGTGCGACATTGAGGCGGTGAAAGTGGTGGTGAAGGGATAGGGCGCGCCGGGCGAGTGTTCTGCAGCTCCGCGAGCGGTCTAGTCGGACCCGCTCGCGGAGCGAGCAGAATACTCACCCGGCCATGAGCGGTTCGAGGGGACGCGAGCGGTGCAGGATGAGCCACTCGGCGTTCTCGTCGAGCGCTTGCAACCCGACCTGATACAGCATCTCTTGAATGGCCTTCACCCGCTCGCGGAACAGGTGCAGGTCTTTGGCGGCGAGGGCGGCTTCGGCGGCCGACAGGTGGCCGAGCAGCCGGCGGCCGGCCGCCTGGTACATCGCCCACATGCTCTCGTACTGCCGGGCGTGTTCGGCCATCAGGTGCCGCTCCGGCCACGTGTACGCCAGAGCGCCGGACACCAGCAGCGCGCCGAACACGAACGTCCACCACACGCCGGCGTCGGGAATCCAACGGCTGAAGTCGCCCAGCAGGTGACACAGCGGGAAGGAGATGGCACAGCAGGCCAACGCCACCAGGCCGACGTTCAAGTACCGCATCACTTCGGACACCGTCTGGCGGTTCGCCTTCGGCACCTTCCGCTCCAGGTGGGCCATGTCCCACACCCACGAGTGGAAGTACACCACCGCCCGCGCCCACACGAACCCGCCCCACCACGCCGCCCAGAAGCCGGCTTGTCGCCGCCACCGGCTGGCGGTGGGGAACCCGTGGTCGTGGCCGGCCGGCGTTTGCCGCGCCCGCGCCAGCAGGAAGCCGGTCACCCACAGGAGCATGAACCCGCCGAACAGCACACCGCCGGTGACGCACAGCCACACCGGGCACCCGTGTCCGCCGAACGGAACTGTCCAAAGGAGCGAGACCAGCCAGACCACAATGTGGGTCACGCCGATGCGGGTCAGGTCGAGGCCGAACCGCTTCCAGAACTCTTCCGCGCGGTGGTCCTCGTAGGCGGCCCGCTCCATCCACCCGGCCTGGGCGCTCCGCCTCGCTCGCTCGGCGGCGTCGGCGTCGGCGGCCGGCGCCCGCGTCTGGTCCCACCGCACCCAGCCGCTGATGATCGCCCCGAGCACGGAGAGTTGCTCCCGTTCGGTCAGGGAGGCGAACCCGTCGGCCCAGCGGGTGTACGGGGCGGCCAGGGCGGTGATGGCCCGGCGGATCCACACCATCTCGTTCCGCTGCCGCTGCATGTAGTTGGCCGGCACCGACTGCGACAGCCCGGCCGCCGCCCAGTACGTCTGCACCTTCAGCCCCTCCGACATCGCCCGGTCGTCGAACCGCTCCGCCTCCGTGCTGCTGTTCTTGAACCGGCGGAAGGAGATGTACGCCCACCCGATGAGGCCGGCGGCCACCAGCACGGTGCCGAACCGGATGCCCGTTTCGACCCCCGCGGCGGCATTCTTATCCGCCGGCGGCTTCTCGTCCGCGGGGTGCTTGTCGTCCGCCGTCGCGTGGGTCTGGTCCGGGTGGGCGGCGTGCGTGTGCCAGTGCAGACCCAGGTGGAGGAGCAGTGCGGCGAACAGGGTGAGAATGAACAGCCAGAAGATGTGCTGCTTCCACTTGGTCGTGGCAGCACCCGCCAGGTCGCCGGCCCGCCGGCGGGCGCGGGCGAGTCGGTCCAGCCCGCGGGCGTACTCGGCCTGCACCGGCCCCCGCGAGCCGTCCAGGCAGCCGTCCGGCAACGGCACCAGCTTCTTCAGTTCACCGCCCACCGTTTCCGGCGACTGGCCCGCCCGTGTCACC
>JANNVG010000297.1:0-3401 GCA_031414395.1 Fimbriiglobus sp. | reverse complement strand
AAGGACAAATCGTCAAGTGGCGCAAACTTATTAAACAGCGGCGCGATAAAGGTTGGGTAGATTGCCATCATCGCTGCGGGCGCTGGCCGGGCGGGGCGGCCGGCGCGTCGGGCAGCTCGCTCGCGCTGCCGCCGGCCGCCGCGGGGATGGGCAGGATGTTCCCGCACGTCGGGCACCGCCCGCGCTTGCCGCCGGCGTCGTCCGGGGCGTGCAGAACCCCGCCACAGTTCGAGCACGTCACCTTGATGGGCATGACCGTCTCCGAGCGATGCGTGGGTGCGGCGGTTGATGCCGTCAGTGTACCGCCGCCGGCGTGGGAAACCAATCGACTCCGAAGCTCGGCCGTCATCGACCGGGGGGAGCGATCCGCCTGTAACGAAAAAGCGGGCGGAGTATCCCGCCCGCTTCAGGTCGCGTCCGACATTCCTTTGTAGCCGGGGTCTGTGACCCCGGTCAGACCGGCCTCGCAGAGGCCGGCGACAGGGTGTCGTTTCACTTCTTGTACTTCTTAGTGCTGCGGAGTTTGTGCTTCCGCTTGCGGTTCCGCTTCTTGGCGGCGTTCCGCAGGGCTTTGCTCGCGTGCTGAATCCCCATTGGGGTGGCTCCGGTGTCGATAAGTGGAAGGGGTGATTGTACAGCCGAGGCGGATTCTGTCACGGCGAAAAGCCGTTGGGAGTGTGCCGCTGGAAGTCGGCAGTCCCCCACCCGCCGGGTTCACGTCGTGAACACCGGCGACCTCCCCCGCACGGGGGGAGGTGGGGTGATTGCGTTCCCCTCACACTCACCCGTGCGAGGTGGCCCACAACCCCACCTCCCCCCGTGTGGGGGAGGTCGGACGGCATCGCCGTCCGGGTGGGGGGTACTCTCCGCCGACTTCCCGTGGCACACCCTGATCCCAATGCCGCATTGTCGGAAGCGCTCGCAGGGCCTAAACTCGTTACGCGCGTCCTTCCCCCACGCACACCCCTCTCCCCTTCGAAGTCACATGTCCACCCCCACCGAGAAGCCGCGCCGGAAACGTCGGGCGTGGCCCGTGCTGGTGCCGGTCATCCTGCTCGCCGTGGTCGGGCTGGCACTGGCCCTGCCGAACAGCCCGGTGAACCTGAGCAAGTTGCTCGAGCCCGAGGCGAAGTTTAACAACCGCACCTACAAGGAGTGGGCGGGGGAACTCGCCGCGGCGGACAAACAGACGCGGGTGGCCGCCGCCACATCCCTGGGCAGAATGAACTCCGACGGGCGGAAGGCCCTGCCCGAGCTGGTGCGGTTGATGCAGACCGACGCGGAGGCGGACGTGCGGGCGGCGGCCTCGGAGGCAGTGGGCAAGATGGCGATGGACAAGGACACGGACGCGATGAAGAACGAGTACGCGAACCTGACACTGGAGGCGTTCCAGGCGGGGTTGTCGGACTCCGACCCGCGGGTGCGGCACAACGTGGCCATGGGCCTGATCAAATTGAAGGAGCGCGGCCGGGCGGCGGTCCCCGCACTCCTGACCGCCATCGCCGAGCCGAAGAACGACACCAACCTGGACATGTACCCCGCCACCATCCGCCAGGTGATGTTGCGGGCGGTGGGCGAGTTGGCGGCCGGAATGCCGGATGGGGTGGCAACGTTCATCGCCATTCTCGACATCACCGTGGCACCGCCGAAGGCACCGCCCGGTCCGCGGAACCGGGATGGCGGCGAGGTGTCGAAGGAACAATCCGACGATACGAATCGGTTCGTCACCGAGTCGATCACCCGGCGGATCGCCGTCACCGGGCTGGGACTGGCCGGCGAACACGGCCGCTCGGCCGCCACCAAAATCCGCGAGTTGCTCACGAGTAAGGACGCCGACGACCGGTTCGTGGCCACCGAGGCGCTCCAGCGGATGGGCCTGCCGGCCGATGGGAAGCAATGATGTCTTGCTGTCGCCGGGGTCTGTGACCCCGGTCGGACCGGCCTCGCAGAGGCCGGCTACAACAAGATACCGAACCACTCGCGGAGCGAGTGGGCCACTCAAATCCCCTTCTCGTCCCACCCCTTCCGCGGGGTCCGCTTCACGAAGGCGTTCGCCTTCGGCTCGTTCGTGAACTGCATCTTCTTCTCGTCCCACTTGAGCGCGACCTTCGGGAAGCGGGTGGCCAGGCAGCCGAGCAGCACCATCTCGGTGAGCGGGCCGGCGTACTCGAACGGCGCGCTCGCCTTCACGTCCGTGCCGCGGGCGGCGTCCACCCACTGCACGTAGTGGTCGTCGTCCTTCAGGTCGGGCAGCTTCGCCCCGGTCGGCTTGCCGTCCGCCAGCACCATCTGCGTGCCGCCGTCGTAGGGCGAGTAGAACACCCCCTCGGTGCCGATGTAGATGCTCCCCTGCCCGCTCAGCTTCTCCGTGCCGATCAACTTCACCACGTCGGCCGGCGGGCGCTTGTTGCCGTTGTACCACGTGAGCGACACTTCGTCGGACGTGTACTTGGTGCCGGGGAAGACGAACTCCACCTGCCCGTTCAGCCCCCAACTGTAGTCGTTCGGGGCGTCGCCGACCGACTCCACCTTGTTCGGGTTGCCCACGCCGAGCGAGCCGAACACGGGGTCGAGGATGTGGCAGCCCATGTCGCCGAACGTGCCGGTGCCGAAGTCCAGCCGCTTCCGCCAGTTGCCTGGGTGGTAGTACCCGCCGCCGATGAACGGGCGGTCGCCGGCCACGCCCAGCCACAAGTCCCAGTTCAGTTCCTTCGGCGGGGTGTCCTTGGCGTCCGGCTTCGGCTTGCTGTCGCCCCAGTCTTTGCCGCTCCAACTGTGGACCGCCTTCACCTTTCCGATGATGCCGTCGTGGATGGCTTGCACCACCTGCTTGTGCTTCTTGGCCGAGTGAATCTGAATGCCCATCTGCGACACGATCTTCGCTTCCTTCGCGGCGAGTTGCAACTGCCGGCACTCGTGTAGCGTCTGCGTCAGCGGCTTCTGGGTGTACACGTGCTTGCCGGACTTGATGGCCCGCATGGTGGGGCAGGCGTGCATGTGGTCCGGGGTGGACACGTTCACCGAGTCGAACTTCTCCTTGTCGAACATCTCCCGCCAGTCGGTGTACACCTTCAAGCCGGGGTGCAGTTTGGTCAGGTCGCCGACCTTACTCGAATCCACGTCGGCGACGGCGACGAGCTTCAGGTTCTTGCTCTTGGTGAGCGAGTTGATATCGGACCGCGCCATGCCGCCGGCCCCGACGCTCACGTGGAGCAGCGTTTCGGACGGGGCGGCGTGGGCGAAGTTGCGGAACACGAACGGGGCGGCGAGCGCGGCGGCCCCTAACTTGAGGGCCGAGCTACTATTCATGGATCGCATGGGTGGGAACCTGTGGGTGGGGTGGGGTTGAAAAGATTAACCACAGAGGCACAGAGACACAGAGAAGACAAGAGGGAGTGTTC
>JANNVG010000296.1:0-7508 GCA_031414395.1 Fimbriiglobus sp. | reverse complement strand
ACGTGCTTCAACACGCCGTCGGCCACGTGCGTGCGAAGCTTCTTGTGATCCGGGTCGAGCAGCTTGTGGTAGACCACTTTGCACAGCACGCCGTTCGCGTCGGCCAGCGCGGTCAGCTCGTCCAACTCGGCGAGCGACAGCACGGACGGCTTTTCGATGAGGACGTGCTTGCCGGCAGCCAGCGCCGCCTTCGCAGGTCCGAAGTGCCGGTCGTCCGGCGTGGCAACGCACACGACATCGACACCGGAAGCGATCAGATCGGCGGTCGCGGTTGGGCCGATGAAATTGCCCAGCGTGGTAACACCGGCGTCCCACTCGTCCGCGAACTTCGCCGCCCGAGTGCCCGTGCGGGTTGCCACGCTGCCGAGTGTGATCGACACCGGACCTGTCTCAGCAGCCCACATCGGTAAACGCCGAGTCGCGGTAAAGAAGTGTCGGTAGGTTTCGTCGAAGATCATGCCCAGGCCGACCATGCCGGCACGGATTGTCAGGTCGTGGCTCATGAATGACTCCAATGCAACATAATGGCCATTATCCGACGCGGCGGACACCTATGTTTCTGTCGCCTACATTTTGCTCGGCTAGCTGCGTGGCTGTCGAGAGCAATGTGAATTGCGTCAGAGTCGGTATCGTGTGAGCAACCGACCACGAGCCACCACGTTCGGGCAACGTGGCGGCTCGTGCGGTGAAGTTTGGGGTCGATCGTTGGTCCGCGGCAGTCAAGAGGTGAATTGCGTTGTCGTGTCGCAGACCGTCGGTGTGTCGAGTGCGGAAGAGAGGACTTGAACCTCCACTCCCTTGCGGGAACTAGAACCTGAATCTAGCGCGTCTGCCAGTTCCGCCACTTCCGCATCTGAAGACAGTGTATTCGCCCCCGGCCGGCCGTCAAGCGGACGGGCGGGAACGCTTCCGCATTCCCGCCCGCGAGAGTTCTCACAGTCGGTTAGCGACCGCCACCAGGACCACCAGGACCGGGGCCACCGCCTGGACCGGGAAAGCCGCCGGGACCGGCACCGGGGCCGGGGGCGGGAGCGTCGCCGTTCAACTTCTTCAGGGTGATCGTTTGGTAGGTCGGCGACTGCTGCTGAATGAACGCCACCCAATCCTTGGCGAACGTGGCGAACGCGGTCTGGTCGATGTCCTGGGAGTTCGGCTTGAGCAGCCCGAACGACTCGCAGAACAGTTTGAGCGACACTTGCGGATCGACTCGCAGGTCGCGGGGCAGATCGTTCAGACGGTCCAGGAAGGCGTGCAGTTTGCTCATCCGCCCGCTCTTGGTCAGGTAGTACGTCAGCGCCCACGCGGTCGCCTTCGCCTTCTGATCCAGTTGCACGGCGGTCAGCCGCGGGGTGACCGAGTTCGGGTCGAAGATGCCGCTCTCCCCACCGCCGATGCCGCCGATTCCGCCAGTGCCACTCCCAGGGTAGCCGGGGCCGCCGCCGTCGGGAGAGCCGCCACCCGGGGGCTGCTGGCCGGGGCCACCACCGCGAGGGCCTTGGGCTTCGCCGCCACCGCCGCGGGGCATGGGCGGGGTTCCACCACCGCCCGGAGGGGGCAGGATCCCGCCGCCCCCCGGACCCGTGCCGGGGCCGACACCGCCGCCGCCGGTGGGCAGACCGGGCAGCAGGTCGGTGATCGACGGCGGGCGGTCCGGATCCACGCCGGACGCGATCGCCGCGAAGTACTTGTCGGTCAGCACGTTGGTGAGGACGGCCGCCGGGTCGAACGACTTGTTGTCTTTGCCGTCCTTCTTCGCCGGGAAGTAGGACAGGAACTGTTGCAGGTGTTCGTAGTTGGCCGCCCCGTGGCCGGCCGACACGCCCACGACGATGCCGGGGGTGTCCTTGCTCAGTTCCACCACGCCCCCGCCCTTCGCGTGCTGGAGCAGGCTGCCCATGCCGCTCTCCACCCACTTCGGCATCCGCACGTGCTGCGGCATCAGGCCGAGGGTGACGAACAATTGGCGGGAGCCTTCGCGGGAAATGCCCGACCGCAGGGCCTCGTCCTCGACCGCCCGGCGGATGAGGGCGTAGGTACTGGCCAGGGCGATCTCTTCCGGCTTCGCCTGCTTCGGCTGCGGGTACTTACCTTGCAGCAGTTCGCCCCGCTCGAACCCCTCCAACTTGGTGGCCGCGATGGCGTTGAACGTGCGGCCGAGTTCGTCGGTGCGCTCCGGCGAGATGACCACCAGGTTGTGGACCGGCGAGTAGAACGAGTCGGCCCCCATCGCCATCCCGTCGAGGCCTTCTTTCAGTTTCGACAGTTGGGCGCCGTTCTTGGCCACCACCGCCACCAGCCGCTTGTCCGGCAGCGGCAGGGCGAAGCCTTCCCGCAGGTGCCACAGGTAGAAGCTCTTCAGGTTCTTTTCCAGCAGGTCCGAGGCGTGCAGGACGGTCTCGCCGGCCGCCCCGGACAGCGCGTCGCCGCTGAAGTGAATGACGGCGTAGTGCGGGGCGTCGGTGTGGACGTTCGCCTCCGGCCCGAACTTGGCCTTCCACGTGTCGGCCGCCGGGTTGTTCGCCGCCGGCTGGTTCCACTTCTCCTTCAGCGCCTTGTACCCCTTCACGAACGCGGCCACGTCGGCCGGCAGGTCCTTGTCCTTCTCCGCCTGATTGACGAGGGAGTCGGAGAACTGTTCGGCGAGCGGCAGCAGCTCGGCCTTCAGCGCGTCGCCGACGTACGACAGCAGCACGGCCGGCTTGCGGTTGGTGTCCACCGTCCACTTCGAGTACGCCTCTTTCAGGCGCGCATCTTCGGTGGCGACGGGCAGCAGTTCGGCCTGAATGTTCACCTTGTTCGGGAACAGCACGCTCGTGCCATACGGGTGCTTGATGACGGTGAACACGGACGGGTTGGAGACCGGGTGCGACCCTTTCGTTTCGTACAGCCGCTTGTTGAACTCGATCTT
The DNA here is from genome assembly GCA_031414395.1 of Fimbriiglobus sp. Classification (GTDB taxonomy): domain Bacteria; phylum Planctomycetota; class Planctomycetia; order Gemmatales; family Gemmataceae; genus JALHQU01. The sequence goes on along the minus strand of JANNVG010000296.1, from coordinate 4,600 downwards.
GCTGAACGGGACGAGCACGTGGATGGACCGCTCGGTGGCCGTCGCCGTGGTCGAACCGCCACCGCCGGGGGCGCCCGGGAATCCGGGACCACCGGGGCCGAATCCGCCCGGCCCGCTCGCGCCACTCGGAGGCATCCCCGGACTCCCGCCGGGTCCGCTGAGTCCGCCTGGTCCGCCTGGTCCACCGGGCACCGAGCCGGGGCCTTCGCCTCCCGGTGTGCCCGGCGTGCCGCCGCCGTCGCTGCTGAGCTTCACTCGCAGCACGACGTAGGTGGATTTGTACGTGACCGGCTGGGGTTGCGCGAGTGCCGGCGCCGCGAGGGCGGCGAGTGCGACGGCGGGCCGAAGCCAGCGTGCCATGAGAGCCTCCGGACGGGGTGCGAGTGGGGGAGTAGAAGGATTGTCGGTGGGGAAAGCCGTCCCCGCAATGGGAAACCGGCCGGCCGTTACCACACGGCCGGCCCGCGGACTTAGCGGGGGTTCAGTTTCGACGTGCCCGAGTCTTTCGAGCGGTCGGTGTCTTTGAACACCTGCATTGCCTTCACGTCGGGCAGCCGCTTCGTCAGCCACTCGTCCACGGCCTCTTTCTTCAGCCCGTTCACCACCCCGGAGTCGGACTGCTTGCTGAGTGGGTCGAACACCTGGGTGATGGCGATCTGGGCGAACTCGCGGAGGAGCGCCTTCCCGTCCTTGTCCAGTCTCGACTTGGAGACGGTCGTGTCCCACGCCTGGAAGGTGACTTTCATGCGGGCGCCGGTCAACTTCCAGTGTTGCACCTGGGGGCCGGCTTCGCCGATCCCGCCGGCCGCCTTGTCGGTGACGTACGCGCTCACCCCGCGGGCCATCGCCACGCCGAGCACGAGCGGGTCGATTTCCGGGTCGGTCGGGGCGGCGGTGGCCAGCCCGCCGACCGCTTCAATGACCTCCCGCGCGCTGGGCGGCGGGACGAGCGTGGCGTCGCTCACGGCGACTCGGGCCAGGGTGTAGGCCGGCCGTCGCTTCCTCTCCCCTTTCGAGTCGAGTACCACGTCGGTCTTCACCCGCGCCAGCGCCCGCACGGCTTGCAAGCGGAACGCCTGGATGGTGGACACCTGTTCGGAAGTCAGTTGAGCGTTCGCCGGCTTGGGCGGCGCCTTGGGGTCGGTGGTCAGCGTGCCCACGCCCGGCTGCTCGGGCTGAAACGTGTTCTTGGCGACCGAGTCGGGCACCCTCTGCACCACGTCGTCCACCGCCGACACCAGTTCGAAATACATGTCCTTCGTCACCCACTTCTGGACGATGGCGGACCGCGCCGGGTCGTACATGGCGATGGCCTGCTCCGCCGCCTTCAGCCCGGAGTAGAGAGCCTCCACCGGCAGATTGTCTTTGTCCTTCAGCAAGGCCGTGATCCGCTCCGTGGCCGCCGGTGCCCCGCTCTCGGCGATCACCGCCAGCATCCGGATGGCGTTCATTCGCACCACCGGCTGTGGGCCTTTCTTCAGCACCTCGTCGATGGCCTTCACCGCCGCGGCGCCGAACTCGCGGGTGAAGTCGATCTTGGTCGCCGGGATGGACGGATCGCCGGGCGTGATGACGACGATCTGGCCCCGCAGGTCGGAGAGGAGCCGGGCCACCGACTTGTCATCGACCCGCGGGGTGAGTTCCGCGTTCGGCGCCTCGGTGGTCGAGTAGAACTCGAAGTGCGTGACCGGGAAGACGAGCTGCTTGGCCTTCCCTTCCAGGGCCGCCCGCTCGGCGTCGGACGGCTTGTCCAGGGCGACGTTGCCGTTCCGCATCTGGTTGAACTTGCCCGCGTCCACCCCCTCGGGCGGCTCCAGGCGGGCGGCCTTCAGCCGCTCTTCGATGGGGTTGCGGGCCTTCGGCGGCTGGGCCACCGCCGCACCGACCACACACAACACCGCGGCCAGCGAAGCGAGCGTTGGACGGGAGACCATCGGTCGGGTACCTGCGAGCGGGAGGTGGGGCGAGGTGCCACGTCCATCTTAACGGCCGAACGCGGACGACGTTGGTGCCCCTTCCCTGCTGAGGCTACCAGCCGCCCGCGACCGGGGCAAGCGAACAGCCGGAACGGAACGAGGGAATGTCGCGTGTGGGGCGGTTCATTCGGACGGTGAACCCTCCCCTGCCCCGCCGTGTCCGAATCGTGTCGGAAGTTGTGGTTGTCAGTCGGCCGTCGGCCGGCTAGAACAACTCCATCGGGCTGTAGCTCAGCTTGGTAGAGCGCTTGGATGGGGTCCAAGAGGTCGCAGGTTCAAATCCTGTCAGCCCGACTGCCAGGGGAAATCCTTCTTCCGCCCGCGGGCACCACCCGCGGGCGGAAGCATTTTCCGTCACCCGGTTGAGCCGTCCCCGCTGTGGTTTGTTCGGCAAGCTCTCACTTCCCAGCCGTAGCTTGCATTTTGACCGACTCGCGTCTGATAATGTTGACGCCCCATGTACTCGTTGGCTTCGCGTCCAATCCCCACTGCCCTTCGCGTCTGTAGTTCAACTCGCTCGCAGCTCAAGACAATTCAGACCGGATCCCGCGCCGGCGTGCAAGAATTCCTCTCACCTCCGAGTACGTCTACCACTTCCGGCACGGCGGTGCGTGCGTCGTGCACGGAATCCGAACTCCCGGCCACGCATACTCTTACGAGGTCAACTCGTGCCCACAGAAGTCTCCAACTCCACGTTCCGGCTCTCCAAAACTGGCGGGGCGACGGAGGTCATGCTTTTCGCTCACGGCGCGTGGAACACGAAGTGCGGCAAGCTGTTCGTGCCCAACGGCATGGTCATCAACTTCTACTGTATCCACGGGGTGTTCGGTACGAAAGGCGTGCCGATCGGCGAGAACCTGATGGGCGGGGTGGATAACCCGATCCCACAGAGCGTCCTGGCCACGATTCTGGAACGCAAAACCACCGAGAAGTGGTCGAACGACCGGCTGGACCAGGAAATCCTGTTGGCGAAAGCCACCGCCAACTCGGGCGGGCTGGGCGACGAAATGCAAGTCGTGGAGGCGGTCGAGGGCAAGGGGTTCGGCAATCGTCAGAAAGTGTACAACTACGCTTTGTCGCATGACGGCCCCCACCCCAAAGACATGCGGGCCGAGAACCTGTGGCAGCACCACCAGAAGGCGGGCGCCGCCGTCGACCTTCTCATCATGAAGCCCGGCGCGGAGAGTGACCTGGTGGGCGCGATCAAATTCGCCCGCTCCAAGGGGGAGAAGTACCAGGTGTTCCACTACCTCCCCTGCCGCTACATCGACAACAACGACGTGAAGGCCATGAAGACGATGGCCGTGGACCTCCCCGGAATGGAGGGGGAGTTCATCGAGACTTCGGTGCTCTGATTCCGCTCCATCTGGGGGGCCAAGACAGGCGGATCGGACCCGCTCACCCAACTCGTGTCTGGCGCCCCCTTCCCTCCTCCCATCGTCGCGCGGTATCGAAGTTCTGTGTCCGACTCCCGCAGTCCACCCATGATTGTGGAATGTGGCGACGCTGCGTCTGATAATGTTTACACGCGGCATCTTGTAAGGGATCGAAGTGTCAGAACCACTTGCTTGAGCCAACTGCTTGACCCGAGAATTTCATTATCAGTCGCGGCGGATAATATCGCGGGATCGGTTACTTCACGCCGCTTACGCCGGATAAACAACATGAGAGTCGCAGTCCGCTCGTCATCGGCGAGCCTTGCGATTCATTCACTAGACCAGTTTGCCGAAGGATTTCTGAGGAACGGATCCAGAGGGAGCTGCCGTGCGGACTTCAATTGCCCTGTTCACGACTGCCGTTCTCCTCGTGTCGTCGCGTCCGATAATGTCACAGACAATCGGACCTCGTGGTGCCCCGCTCGTTTCGTATCCGGGGTTCGCCGGGCCGGGGCCAGCGCGCAAATGCACCGGCGTCGAGACCGGGTGGAGCTACTACGGCCTGCCGAGCGGCCCGACGACAACGCTCACCGACGACCGCGTGGGGGTGTGGAACTGGGGGTGGGTCGGCTCGCCGTCCACCGCCTGCGGCAGTCGCAAGTCGTCGCGGTACGGCCCGGTGGTGGCCAGTTACACCCCGATTCCGGCAATCGGCGGGAGTGACGCCCGAAGCGTATTCATGGACCCGCCGCGAATCGGGTACGGGTTGCACGCCCTCGGCTACCGCTCCGCGTCCCCGCGGCTGGCCACCCCGAGCGTGCGCGTGCAGCCGTCCCCTGCCCCGTCGTCGGCGAACTGCTGCCGGGTGGACGTGCGGCTGCCGCACCCGGACGCCGAGTTGTGGGTGAACCAGGCGAAGACCCGCACGGGCGGGGCGGAGCGGACGTTCGAGACGCCGGAACTGGGCGACGGCCAGGAGTACCGCTACGAGCTGGTGGCGAAGTGGACGCGGAACGGCGAACCGGTGAGCGACACGCGGGGCGTGGTGGTGGCGGGCGGGAAGAGCGTCGTGGTCGATTTCACGGCGGCGAGGTGAAAAGCCAGTGGTCAAGAGACTCTGAAGCTCCGCAACCGGGCGGCGTGGCCGGCCGCAGGGACCGGGTGAAGTGAAAAGCCAGTGGTCAAGAGGCTCTGAAGCCGCGGAGCGGCGACCGATGTTAGCCAGGGGTGAAGTCGGCGAGCGGAGCG
>JANNVG010000295.1:0-4615 GCA_031414395.1 Fimbriiglobus sp. | reverse complement strand
GGAACGCGGCGGGGCGTCGCGGCCGGCGGGCGGTGTGTGTGTGCGCGTCCCCGACTCTCAGCAGCGTGGTTGCGGGCGCCGGCCGCTCGACCCGCCCTACGAGAACCGCACCCCAGCGTACCCGCCGGCGGTCACGCAGTATACCCGTCCGCCTCGTATCGGTCGCCGTACCCGTCGTGCGGGCGGGTGGCGTTCACGGCCACGCCCAGCACCGTCACCCCCAGGTCGGTCAGCAGCTCGGCCGCGCGGGCGGCGTCCGCGCGGGAGGTGTTCGTCAGCCGCAGGGTGAGCAGCACGGCGTCCACCCGCTGCGCGATCACCCGCGGGTCGGCCACCGGCAACAGCGGCGGGCTGTCCACGATCACGTAGTCGAACCGCCCGCGGAGGGCGGACAGCACGTCGCGGAACCGCGGGGCGGACAGCAGCTCGGCCGGCGAGTCGGGCGGCGGGCCGCACGCAACAACGCTCAGGTGTTCGACGGCCGTCGGCCGCACCACGGCGAAGATGTCGGCGTTCCCGTCCACCGCCGCCGCCAGACCGGGTTCACCCGCCGACAGGCCGAACAGGGTGTGAACCTTCGGCTTGCGGAAGTCGGCGTCGATCAGCACCACCGTCTTGCCGGATTGGGCGATGGAGATGGCCAGGTTCGCGGCGAGGGTGGATTTGCCGTCCGCCGGGCACGGGCTGGTCACTTGCAGCACCTTCGTGCCGTTCGCCTCGGCCGACTTGAACACCTGCGTGCGGAGGCCGCGGAACGCCTCGGCTTCGGCCGACTTCGGGCGCACGGCGGCCACCAGCGACGGGTCGAACCCGGCCGGCGCGTCGGCGTCGGCCGGCTTGTTCCGCCGCAGCTCGGGCAGGTGGCCGAGGACCGGCAGGCCGAGCCGGGTGCGCACCTCGGCGGGCGAGCGGAACCGCTGGTCGCGGAGGTCGAGCAGGGCGGCCAGCCCGCACGCCAGCAGCGCACCGAGTACGATTCCGGGCATCAACCAGGTGAGCAGCACCGGGCCGACGCGCACGCCGTCGCGTGGCGGGTTGAGCACCGTCGCTTCGATGCCGCCCACTTCGTCCGTCGACTTCTGGCTGGCCAGCAGGCGTGACAACTCGGCCGACTTGATGGCCTTCTGCTCCCGCAGCTTCGAGATGGCGAAGTCGGCCTCGTCGATGTCCACTTGAAGGGGGCGGATCTTCTCCAGCGCGTTGCGGCACTCGGCCACGCGGTCGTCCACCTCCTTCCGCTGACCCTCCAGCGCCGCCTTCTTCCGCTCCAACTGCGCCCGCAAGAGGGCCAGGTCGTCCGTCTCGCCGGTCGGGTTGTCGGGGTTCACGCGGGCCAGCTCCGCCGCCACGTAATCCCGCTTGGCCACCTCCTCCTTCATCGCCGGGTGGTCCTTGCCGAGCGTCTCGCCCAGCCGCTGGATGTTCAACTCGAGCAGCCGCTTCTGCCCCTCCATCGAGGCGGCGTCGGTCGCCCCGCGGCTGCCGGTCACCAGTTCCACCAGCCGCACGCGGTCGCGGCGGTCGGTCTTCGCGCTCTTCAGCAACTCGAGCGTGCCGTTCGTGTCGGCCAGTTGCCGGCTGAGGATCGCCAGTTCGTCCCGCCCGCCGGTCCACCGCACGGCCAGCGACTGCGGCTCCTCGGTGGTGATGTTGAACCGCTGGCGGGTGTAGTCGGCCTTCCGCTTCATCTCCTTCGTCAGCGACTCGTCGAACGCAGTCAGTTCGGTCTGCACTTTCTTGATGGCGTCCTTCACCGTGTCGTCGGACTTGGCCTTCAGGTCGCGGGTGAAGGTGTCGATGACCGCTTCGAGGGCGAAGCGTGCGTCCCGCGGGTCGTCGGCGGTGAAGGTGAGCGACAGCACCGAGTTGCCCAGCCCCAGGGTGCTGTCCTTCCCGCGGGTGACCGCCAGTGACGTGCGCAAACTGTCGCACGCGGTGGTCGGGTCGGTGGTCAGCTTGTCTTGAAACGCGGGCGACGTCTGCCGCATCTTCGCCGACGTGCCGGCCGGCCCGAGGATGTACTCGGACAGGATCGTCTCCTGCTGGCTGTTCACGTAGTCGTCCACGTACCCGGCGCGGCCGGCGGTGGCGTCGCGGGCGGCGTCCCGCTTGAGCACCCGCAGCTTGGCGTCGGCGCGGTAGGTGGGCGTGCGGGTGACGTACAACAGGAAGCCGACGGCGGCCCCGGCGGCGGCGAACAGCAGCACCAGCCACCACCGCCGGCGGATGGCGGCCAGCACCGAGGCCGGGCCGGACGGCGGGGCGGACGAGTCGGCGGGCATGTCGGCTCCGGGGTGGGGCACCTTCAGCTTACACCGCTTGCACCGTCTCGGCGTCCGGGTCGGCGGGTGTGTCGAGCGGGGCCAGTGTGTGGGCGATCAGCCGTTCCAGTTCGCCCGCCAGTTCCGTCACGGCGAGCAGCGTCGATCCGAGCGGGTGCTCACCTCGCCGGCCGAACACGGTCAGCCGGCCGAGCGGTTGGCCGTAGCCCGTCAGCGGCAGTTCGACCCGCCACCCGCCCGGCCGTTCGGAGTCGTGCCCGCGGGCCTGCCAACGGCGGTGGTAACCGCAGCCCCAGCGCGGGGCGTTCACGTCCAGTTGGGCGGAAGTGAGTGCCAGGCGGTCGGCGGCGACGGCCACCCGCGCCCACACCCGGTCCCAATCGCCCTCCCCTTGCAGGCGGGCTTCCACCTCGGTGGCGTCCGGCCGCACCACCCCGGCCCGCAATTCCGCGATCATCCGCGACGCCACCAGCTTCACCTCGGCCAAGCCGAACAGCCCGCGGACGAGCAGCAGGGCGACCACCCCGCACGCGGCCACCACCGCCACCGCGTCGTTCTGCCAGTACGTCGCCAGGATCGCCCCGACGGCCGCCACGCACCCCAGCCCGCCGACGGTCAGCAGCACCCGCGGGGTGCTCTGCCGCTGTTGCAGCAGGTGGTGCAGGTGCCCGCGATCCGCCGCCGCCAGCCCGCGGCCGGTGAACGTCCGCCGCACCACCGCCGCCGCCGTGTCGAAGAAGGGCAGAACCAGCAACCCAATTGGGGCCAGGATCGCCACCGCCGCCCCGCCCCCCTTCACCGACCCGCGGATGCACAACGCCGCCACCACCAGCCCGATGAGCGTGCTGCCCGCGTCGCCCAGGTACACCCGCGCCGGCGGGCGGTTGAACCACAGGAACGCCAGCAGCCCGCCCACCAGGGCGAACGCCACCACCGCCGCGAACCCGTTGCCCACCACCCAACTCATCAGCCCGAGGGCGGCGCACACGATGGCCCCGAGCGTGCCGAGCATGCCGTCCATGCCGTCGAGCAGGTTGATGGCGTTCACCGCCGCCAGGAACCACAGCACCGACACCGGCACGGCGAAGATGCCGAACTCGACCGGCAGGCCGAACGCCGACACCGCCGAGATGGTGTACCCGCCGAACACCGCCGGCAGCACGGCCCCAATTTGCCCGAGCACCTTGTACCGCGCCCGCAGCGGCCAGCGGTCGTCGATCACCCCCAGCGCCACCATCAGGACCGCCGACACCAGCAGCCACTCGCCGCCGGCCAGCTCCGGGGCCATCACCGCCCGCACCTCGTCCGACACGCCCAGCCCCACCAGCAAGGCCGCCAGCACGCCGACGAACAGCGCCACCCCGCCGACCACCGGCACCGCGGCGCGCTGGAGCTTCCGCCGGCCGTCGGGTCCGTCGGTCAGCCCGACCCACGCCGCGCACGGGATGGCCGCGCGGGTGAGCGCCAGCCCGAACAGCAGGGCCAAGGCGAACGCGATCAGGCACGCGGTGCCGATGGCGGTCCTCCGATGGAAGACATGGTGATGAGTGTGCAATCGACGAAGCGGACGCGAGTACCCACAGGTATAGGCGGCGGTGAAAGCGGGTCCACACGCGGCGGGTGCGAATTCCGCGGGAAAGCCCGACCGTGTGCCGGGCGTGTATACTGGTGCTGGATTCCCCGACGGGTTCACAGGACCACCGCCATGCGCACCATTCTTACGGTCGCCCTCGCCCTCGCCGCCCCATTCGCCCTCGCCGCCGACGCCAAGAAGGGCGGGGTGAAGTCGGTCGAAGTGACGTTCGAGCCGGCCGAGGCCAAGCCGGGCCAGACGGTCACGCTCAAACTGACCGTCACGCTCGAAGACGGGTACTACACCTACCCGCTGGTGCAGACCGACAAGGCCGCCGCCGGCATGGTGAACAAGCTGGACTTCCCCACGCCCGGCGCGGTGGTGTTCGTGGGGGACGCGCTCGACCCGGCCGGCGCGAAGATGAAGGCCGAGCCGATCCTCGGCATCGAGTCGATGATCTATTACACCGGCACGGTGGTGTACGAGCGGACGGCCGTGGTCAGCCCGACGGCGAAGGCGGGCGAGGCGACGGTGGAGTTGCCCAAGTTCCTGCTCAGCGTGTGCGACAAGGACAACTGCTTCCCGCCGAAGACGCACAAGCCCGAGGCCAAGCTGAAGGTGCTCGACGGCCCGGCCGTGGCGGTGGACAAGAAGTACGCCGACGAGGTGGAGAAGGCGCTGAAGGCGAAGTGACCGCCGAGGCGAACGGCGCGACGTGAGTCCGCCGGTGGCTTTGGCGAACCCGGCCCGCAAGGGCCGC
>JANNVG010000294.1:0-2304 GCA_031414395.1 Fimbriiglobus sp. | reverse complement strand
ATGGAGAGGGGGACGGGGGGTGAGGTCTTTCGCCTCACTCCTCCTCGTGCTTCACGGCGGCCTTCGTCACCACCTGCTGTTGCACGGCGGCGGGCACCTGCTCGTAGTGGCTGAACTCGATGGTGTAGCTGCCCTGGCCCTGGGTCATGCCGCCGAGCTGGGCGGCGTACTTGGCCACCTCGGAGAGCGGCGCGCGGGCCATCAGCACGTTCAGGTCGCCCGGCAAACTGTCCTGGTTCTCGACGTGCGCCCGCTTGGTGGCCAGGTCGCCCAGGAGGGTGCCGGTGAACTTGGCGGGGGCGGTCACTTCCATCTTCACCACCGGCTCCAGCAGCACCGGGCGGGCGGCCAGGAACGCCTTGCGGAAGGCGTGGCGGGCGGCGGTCATGAACGCCGCCTCACTCGAATCCACGTCGTGATACTTGCCGAAGTGGACTTCGACGGCCACGTCTTGGATGCGACAGCCGGCCAGCACGCCGCGGACGAGCATCTCCTTGCACCCCTTCTCCACCGCCGGGATGAAGTTGTTCGGGATAGTGCCGCCGACGATGTGGTCAATGAACGCGAAGTTGAACGCCGGGTCGTAGTGGACCGACCGCATCTTCTCGAACTTGGAGCGGTTGGCGAACTCGGCCTCGCACTGCTCCTGGCTGGTGATCGTTCGCGGCAGCGGGTGAATCCGCAAATGCACCTCGGCGAACTGGCCCCGCCCGCCCGTCTGCTTCTTGTGCTTGTGGTCGCCGGCCGCCTCGCTCGTCACCGTCTCGCGGAACGGGATCTTCGGCTCCTTCGTGTTCACCTCCACGTCGAACCGATGTTTCAGCCGCTCCTGCACCACGTCCAGGTGGAGCTGGCTGACGCCGCTCATCACCAGCTCGTGCGTCTGCGGGTCGGGGGCGATTCGCACCGTCGGGTCTTCCTCGGCGATCTTGTGAAGCCCGGCCGACACCTTCTGCTCGTCCCCGCGGGTCTTCGGCTCGATGGCCACGCTGAACATGGGGTGCGGGAACTCGGGCACCGGCAGTTTGGGCGCGTCGGCCCGGAAGGCCACCGTGTCGCCGATGTGCAGGCCGTCCACCTTGGCCACCGCCACGATGTCGCCCGGCCCGGCCTCCGGCACCGGCACGTACTGCTTGCCCTGCGCCTCCAGCAGTTGGCCGACGCGCACGCTCTTGCCGGTGTTCACGTCCACGATCTGGTGGTTCGGGGTGAGCACCCCCGCCAGCACGCGGATGAAGCTCAGGTGCCCGACGTAGCGGTCGTTCACCACCTTGAACACGAACCCGAGGAACTCCGACTGCTCGGTCGGCTCGACCGCCTTCATGGTGCCGTTGTTGCCGACCGTCATGCCGCTCAGCACCCGCTTGGCGTAGGTCGGCGAAAGGCCGTACCGGCTGAGGGCGTCGAGCAGTTCCTTCACGCCGATGTCTTTGGTGGCGCTGGTGCAGAAGATGGGGATGAGTGTGCCGGCCTCCAGTGCCTTCGGGATGGCCGCTTCCAGTTCGTCGGGCGTCACGTCGCCTTCGGTCAGGTACTTCTCCATGAGCGCGTCGTCGGACTCGATGACCGCCTCGATCAGCCGCGTGCGGACGGTGTCGGGCGGCACCGGGTAGTTGCCGCTGGCGGCGTCCGGCGGGTCGAGCACGCACACCACCTTGCTGAAGGCGGCGCCGTTCGCGTCGGGCACGTTGAACGGCACGCACTTGTTGCCGAACGCGCTCTGGATGGCGTCGACGGCGGCGGCGAAGTCGGCGTGCTCGGCGTCCAGCTTGTTCACCACGATGACGCGGCTCAACTCCCGCTTGCCGGCCTCGCGGAACATGCGGCGGGTGTTCACCTCCACCGCCGTCACGCCACTGCACACGATGACGGCCGTCTCCACTGCGGTCAGCCCTTCGAGGGCGGCGCCGATGAAGTCGGGCGAGCCGGGGGTGTCGAGGATGTTCAGGAACTTGCCGGCGTGGGTGGCGTGCAGGACGTGCGTGTCGATGCTGAAGTGGTGTCGCTTCTCGTCGTCGTCGGTGTCGGCGAAGCTCGTCCCGTCGTCCACCTTGCCCAGGCGGTCCACCGCGTGCGCCTCGTACAGCAGGGCATCGGCCAGGCTGGTCTTGCCCGCGGCCCGATGCCCGACGAGTGCGATGTCGCGGACGTCTTCGACCGTGTGTCGGCCCATACAGCCCTCCCTTCCCCCGTGAGTGGGGGAGAAAATGCGGCCCGGCTGGGGTGTGTTCCCCAGGGCGGACCCGGCAGGGAGGAAGGTGGCTCGGTGGCGTCAGCGCGGCACGAACCGTCGCATGGAGAGTG
>JANNVG010000293.1:0-4085 GCA_031414395.1 Fimbriiglobus sp. | reverse complement strand
GGCGCCGTGGACCGACGGCAGGGGGCGTGGGCCAATATCTGGAGAGTGGCGTGGTGTGGGAAAGCGGCACGGGGGATGCCGCCTTTCGACCCGCCAAAGTGGGCGGCGTAATTTCGCGGATCGAAAGGCGACGATCAAGTGGTCAACGGAATCCGGAACACGAACGTCGCGCCGCTGTCCGTGTCGGGCTGCACGAGCAGGTCGCCGCCGTGTTCGCGGAGGGTCTTGCGGGCGCTCGGCAGGCCCAGCCCGGTGCCGCGGCTGCCCTTCGTGCTCACGAACGGCTTGAAGATCTCGTCGCGTTTGTCGGCCGGCACGCCGGGGCCGTTGTCGCTCACCCGGATTTCGGCGAACCCGTCGCGCACCTCGATGGCCACCGCCACCCGCGGGTCGGGCACGTCGGCGACCGCCTCCACCGCGTTGCCCACCACGTTCAGGAGTGCCCGGTGAATCGCGTCGCCGTCGCACCGCACGAGGGGCAATTCGCCCGCCGACAGCGTCAGTGACACTCCGTTGTCACCGGCCCGCCCGCGGACCACCTCCAACACGTCGGCCACCACCCCCCGCAGGTCGGTCGGGTCCAGGATCGGCTCGCGGTCCTTCGAGTAGCTGAGCATGTCCAGGATCAGCTCGTCGATCCGCCGCTGGTTCTTCTCCACCAGCCGCCACCCGCGGGTGAGCAGTTCCTTGTCGTCGCCGTCGATCCCGCCCTTCACCATGTCCGAGCCGAACCGCACCCCCTGCATGATGTTCTTGATGTGGTGCGACAGGTCGGCGATGGTCTGGCCGACTGCCGCTAGTCTCTCGGCCTGGATCAGCCCGCGGTAGTATTTCGTCTCCTCGATGGCGATGGCCGCCTGGTGTGCCACCGCGGCGGCCAGCTTCAGGTGGTCGTCGGTGAACCGCGAGGTCGATTCACCGTCGCCGAAGGTGTCGAGGAACAGCACGCCGACCGTCTCGTGTCGCCCCTTCAGCGGCACGCAGATCACTTCACGCAGGTGATACCGCATGACGCTCGCCCCGCCGCGGAACCGCTCGTCGGCGCCGGCGTCGGCGATCCGCACCCCCTGGTTTTGCCCCAGGACGTGATCGACCACCGTGCGGCTGACCACCAGTTCGCCGCCGCCGTTCCGCGCCCGTGCCGCCTTCGGCATCACCGCCTTCGTGTCCGGGTCGAGGACCATCGCGCACCCGTGGTCGGCGTCGGTCGTCCGCACCACCAGTTCGACGATGCGGCCGAGCAGTTCGTCCAGATCGACGATGCTGCTCACAGCCGCGGTCGTCTCGTACAGCACGGCGAGGTTGGCCAGCCGCGAGCGGAGCCAGTCGGACGTGGTCGCCTGCGGGTCGATGAGAATCTGACTGCCGGCCTCGGCGGACAACCGGCCGACGACGGCCGACGGCATCTCGGGCTGGCTCCGCACGACAATCCGGGTGAGGTCGGCGGACGGCGGGTCAGCCTCGAACCGCAGGGTACTCTCACCGAGCGCGATCTGATCGCCGTTCCGCAGGCCGGCGGACTGCACGGCCACGCCGTTCAGCCGGGTGCCGTTGCCGCTGCCCAGGTCGTGTAACTCCGCGCCGGCGGGCGTGATTCGCACTTCGCAGTGTCGCCGCGAGGTGCGCGAATCGGACAGGCAAATCGGGTTGGTGGACAGCCGGCCGACGACCGCATCGGCCGCGAGCGGGAACACCCGGCCGGCGTCGGGGCCGGCGATGACGACGAGTTGGGGCACGGTGCGGGCCGCGTGGAACGTGCCGGGATTTTACCCCGGCACGCCGACACCGGCGCTACTTCTCCGGCTGTTCGTGCCCGGCCTGCTTCATCACGCCCGGCGGCGGTTGCCCCTTCACCCGCGGGTCGCTCTCGTTGTGGGCGAAGGGCAGCGGCAGCCGCGGAAGCTCCTCGCCGGCGAGTTCCGTCCGGCGTTTAATGCTCCCGCTGCTGAACGGCCCGGCGCCCATGAGCCACAAATCTTTGAGCGTGCTGCGGGCGTCCACCAGCCCGGATTGCCACAGCGCTTCGCCCGACTTCCGCTCGTAGGCGAACACGGCGATCTTCGCCACGCCCTTCATGTCGGTCTTTTTGATGAGCGCGATTTCGGGGATCTGCGACGGCTGCCCCGTCACCACCACCGGCACCGACATGGCCGGCGTGCCCAACAGCAGCATCGAACTGCGATCCGTGCCGACGGCCCCGCTGCGGGCCTCCACGATCACGTCCGACTCCTTGCGGTCGTCCCGCAGCTTCACCCCGTGGGCGAGCATGTGCTGCCGCAGACTGCTGATGACGTACCCCTTGTCCACCGTGCCGTCGAGGTACTGCACGTCCAGGTACACGTTCCGCCCGCTCAGCGTGCCGCAGTCGATCTGCGCGATGGCGTTATCGACGGCCGCCGACACGAGCAGCATCTCGGACGCGGCGCGGGTGGTGTCGGTCATGCGGGTGGTGCCGCACCCGGCGGCCCCGCAGGCGAGCACCACGAGCGCGAACGCACCGACCATCCCCCGGCGGGTCATGCGGGATCGCCCCCTGTCTGAGCGAAATACGGTTGAAGTTCTCCCCCGAACACGAGACCATAGCGTCGGTGCTGTGTCCGTCAAGCTGGACCTCCTGGCGAGCCGAGCGGCGTGAGCCGTCGGGTTCGTGATTCACCCGGCTCCTGACGGAGCTCGGCTCGCCACTCCCTCCCACAAGGTGCCGTCATGTCGTCTCGTCTCTCCCGCCGCGGGTTCCTTCGCACCGGCCTGGCCGCCGGGGCCATCCTCGCGCTGCCGGCGTCGGTGTACCGCGCCGCCTTCGCCGCCGACACCAAGCCGAGCGAGCGCGTTCGCGTCGGCATCATCGGGTCGGGCTTGCAGGGCACGGCGAACATGAAGGCGATCATCAAGAACGTGGTCGCGGTGTGCGACGTGGATTCCAAGCACCTCGCCGCCGCCGCCGGCATCGTCGAGAAGGACGGCACGGGCAAGCCGGCCACGTTTCCCGACTACCGCAAGCTGCTGGAGTCGAAGGACGTCGACGCGGTGCTCATTGCCACCCCCGACCACTGGCACGCGCTCACCACCATCGACGCCTGCAACGCCGGAAAGGACGTGTACACCGAGAAGCCGCTGTCGCTCACGATCACCGAAGGGCGGGCGATGGTGGACGCGGCCCGCAAGAACAAGCGGGTGGTGCAGACCGGCAGTCAGCAGCGGAGCGACGGCAAGTTTCGGCAGGCGTGCGAACTCATCCGCAACGGCTACCTGGGCAAGATCAGCACGGTGAAAGTGGGGCTGCCGCCGCCGAACTGGACGAGCAAGGCGAAGATGCCGGTGCCCGACACCGACGTGCCGGCCGAACTCGACTGGGACCGCTGGATCGGGCCGGCGCCGATGATCAAGTACAACGCGAACAAGGTCCACTACCTGTTCCGCTTCTTCTGGGACTACAGCGGCGGGCAGCAGACGAACTTCGGCGCGCACCACCTGGACATCACGCAGTGGGCGCTGGGCATGGACGAGGGCGGCCCGCAGACGGTGGAGGGGAAGGCGAAGTACCACAAAGACGGCTGGTACGAGACGCCCGACTGGACCGACATCACCTACACCTACGCCGGCGGCATCACGGTGAAGTGCGGACAGGACTACAAGGGCGGCTGCACGTTCGAGGGGGAGAAAGGGATCATCTTCGTCACCCGAGGCACCATCGAGATCACGCTGAACGGGGAGAAGCAGGACGCGGCGAAGGTGGGCAGCGGCGGCACCATCAAGCTGAAGGAGAGCAAGGGGCACCACGCCAACTGGCTGGAGTGCATCAAGAGCCGCGAGCTGCCGGTGGCGGACGTGGAGATCGGCCACCGCTCGGCGACCGTCTGCCACCTGGGGAACATCGCCATCCGTCACGGCAAGAAGATCACCTGGGACGCGGCCAAGGAGCAGATCGTCGGCGACGCCGACGCCGCCAAGTGGCTGACCAAGGAGTACCGCAAGCCGTGGAAGCTGGGGTGATCCGACAGGCGAACCCGGCCCGCCAGGGCCGGGGGTGGGTGGGGTGAGGCACCAGAAAACGCCACCCACCGCCCGTGCGGGCCGGATTCGCC
>JANNVG010000292.1:0-3986 GCA_031414395.1 Fimbriiglobus sp. | reverse complement strand
AATCGTGGGGGGGGGGCGTATGGGTGCGTCTGGCTGTCGCGGGCCTTTGTGTGGCGGGTCGGGGGGTCACAGCCCCGGGCACCTGGTCGGGGGGGTATGGGGGCCGGGGGGGGGGGGGCGGCCCAGGGCACGTCGATGCGGGCGTGCGGCGGCTTGTCGGTGCCGGCGGCGGCCTCGTAGGCGGCCCGCGGCAGGTCGCCCATTTGGGGCAGGTCGCCGACGCCCACCCGCGGGTACTCGCGGTAAATGACCAGGTCGTCGGGCAGGGTGGCCGGGATGAACTCGACGTCCGGGTTGGCCTCGCCCACCAGCCGGCGGAGTTGGTCTCCGGCCGGCCCGTCCGGGGCGGCCAGGATGGTCGCCTCCACCTGCGGCTTGCCCAGCGGGGTGACGGCGGGGGCGGCGGCCGTGTACGCCTCCTCCAGCACGACCAGGCAGTCGTTCCCGCTCCCGCGGTAGCGGGCGAGCGCCTCGGCCGGGTCCGCCTTGCCCAGGCGGGCGTCCACGAAAGCGCGGGTGGTGTTCGCCAACAGGTCTCGGAAGCGGGGCAGGCGGTCGGCCTTCAGGCACACGTTCACCAGCCCGCGGAACTTGCGGTCCAGGTCGGCCTGCAGGCCGGCGTCGAACGCCTTCAGATCGTCGGCCGGCAGGTCGGCGATGAACAGGTCGGCGGCGGCGTCCAGGTCGGGGCAGCCGACCGGCAGCACGTAGGCGCCGGGTTCGGCGTCCGGGTCGGAGGTCGGGGCGGCGGCCAGTTGGTCGGCCAACTCGGTCAGGCGGGCGCGGCAGTACCCCACGTCGCGGGTGTACTCGGGCAGGCCGTCGCGGAGCTTGCGGAAGAGCGACACGGCGGCCGACAGCAGGATGGCCCGGTACCGCTGCCGCGGGAAGTCGCGGAGCAGGGCGGTCAGTTCGTGGGTGACGCCCGCCCGCCGGCCGACGAGCGAGAAGCCCGACCCGGCCAGGGTGCCGATGAGCGGGAACAGCTTGCCGAAGGTGGTCGTCGCCTCGTGCTCCCGCCGCTTGCACTCCACCTCCAGCCGCTCGATGCCGTCGTTCAGCCGCTCGGCGATCTGGTGCAGGGCCTCTTCCGCCCCGCCCAGGCGGTACTCCGGCCGCTCGATGAACCCGACGGCGGCGGTGGCCAGGCGGCTCTCGATCTCGGTCTGCAGCTTCAGCCCGGCGGTGTCGATGAACCCGCGGAAGGTGGACGTGCCGGCGCTCCGCTCGACGTCCGGCTTGCCCACCATCTTGACGAGCTGGTCCAGGCAGTTCACCGCGGCCGTGCTCTCCACCTTCCCGCCCGGCGGGCCGAGGGTGTCCAGGGCCGCGTCGAAGGCCGCGTCCGGGCTGCCGCGGAGGGCCTCTTCCATCTCCCGCTTGAACCGCCCGAGGACGGAGGCGGCGTCCAGGTGGTAGTTCGCCCACTGGTCGTCCAGCCAGCGGCGGATCGGCTCTTTGAGCGCCCCGCCGTCGCGGGCCGCCCACCGCCGCAGCACCTGCTGGCCCATGCGGCGGGAGATGGCGGCGAGCAGCTCGTACCGCGGCCAGCTCAGGCGGAACACGCCGAACGGCTGCACCGTCGGGCCGGCGTAGCGGTCCACCGGGGCCACCTCGCGGACGTAGTCGATCTTCCGCCCGGCCGGGGTGAACAGGTCCAGGCAGGCGGCCCGCGCCACCGCCCCGAGCAGCCGCCGGTGGTCCTTGTCCGTCCCCTTCCGCGGCCACTGCACCAGCCCCACGCGGTCGAACGGCGGGGTGGTGTCGAGGACCGGCGACTCGCTGTTGTCGAACCGCGTCTGGTACGGGGTGACGGCGTAATGGCTGAGTTCGGTGAGGGCGGCGAACGTGTTGGCGGCGGCCTGCCGCGGGGTGCCCTTGTCGGCCGGCGGGAGGGCGAACAGGCCGTGGATTTCCGGCTTGCGGTAGCCCACGTTCCGCAGCTCGTGCTTGAGCAGGTACGCCAGATCCAGGAACATGCCGCCGCCGGTGCCCCCGCTCAGGCTGCCCAGGATGTACACCCGCGGGCGGTTCGACCGCACCCCCAGGCCGGTGCTCTCGGCCGTCTTGGTGAGCAGGTCGTCGTTCAGGAACGGCTCGATCTCTTGGCGGATCCGCTGGGCGATCATGCGGTAGTGGTCGCACAGGGCCAGGCGGCCGAACGCCCGTACGCCGGCCGCCGGGCCGGACGCCTTCGGCAACTGGTACAGGGTGTTCGCCGGCAGCCACTGCTGCACGTCCGGCAGCCCCTCCCGCTGGAGGTAATGGACGGGCCGCTGCAGGCGGGCGAGCAGCACCTGGTGCGGGGGGAGCGGGTCGGCCCCGCTGGCCGCCGCCGACGTGGTGTCGTCCGGGTCGGTGTCGATGAACAGGAACCGCAGGGTGGGCACGCGGGCGACCGACTGGAAGCGGTCGTGCACGATCTGCCGCACGGCCCGCAGGGCCTCCAGCCCGGTGCGGCCGAGGCCGACGAGCAGCGCCGGGAACAGCAGGCCGTCGCCGCTCCGCTCGGGCGGGGCGATGCCGAGCGCGCCCATGCGGCCGGTCTCGATGACCGCCGCGCGGGCCTGGGTGACGTTCATGCCGCCGTCCGGCGACGGGGTGAGGGCGGACGCACCCCGCGGGGTGAGCGACCCCCGCGGGGTGGCCGACACCATGCGCGGGGTGACTAACCCCGGCAGGGCGGACAGGCCGCTCCAACTGCGGCCGGCGGGCGACGGCGGGGCCGGGGTGAGGGCCGGCGGCCCCTGGGCGATGGGGCCGGGCACCGTTTGGGTGCCGCGGTCGGTGGGGGCGACCTGCACCGGCTGGGTGAACACCGCCTGCGTGGGCGGGGCGGCGGAGTCCTGGTACTGCGTGGGCGGCTGCTGCGTCGGCTGGGAGGGCAGGGGCAGGGCCATCGCGTCCGCCCGCGTGACCGCGTGCGGGGCGTTCACCAGCCGCTGCACCATCTCGCGGCAGTTCGGCCACCGGCCCTTCGGCTCCTTCTCGAGCGCGCGGCCGATGATCGCCCGGTCGTGTTCGGGCAGGGCGGACAGGTCCGGCGGCTCGCGGAGGTGTTGCAGCAGCAGTTGCTTGGTGTTCGCCCCGTTGAACGGCCGCACGCCGGTGAGCAGCTCCTGGTACACGATGGCCAGGCTGTACTGGTCCGAGAACCGGCTCACCTCGCCCTGGAACGTCTCGGGCGCGGCGTACACCGGCGTCACCCCGCCGGTCACGCTGCCCACGTGCCCCTCGAACATCTTGGCCAGCCCGAAGTCGGCCACCTTCACGTGGTTGAACGACACGAACAGGTTCTGCGGCTTGATGTCCAGGTGCTGCAGCTTGTACTTGTCGTTCATCAGGTCGAGGGCTTCGGCCGCCTCGGTCAGGTAGCTGAGCAGTTGCGGCCGCGGGATGCCCACCTGCCCGAGCATCCGGCACTGGCGGAAGTGGTCCCACAGGTTCCGCTCGGCCAGCTCCATGACGACCATGAGCTGGCCGTCGATGATGTCGTACCGCTCCAGCGTCAGGATGTACGGGTGGCGGATGTCCTTCACCCGGTTGAGCGACTTCAACTCCTGCTCGGCCGGCCGCCCCTCGTCGGTCGACTCCAGATCCCCGAACACGAACTTGACGGCCTTGCGGAAGCCGCCGGGCGCCTCGCACTCCCACACCTCGCCGAACCCGCCACGGCCGATCCGCTGGATCAGCTTGTAGCCGTCCAGCGGGTGCGGGAGGGTCAGGGTGGGGGCGGGGTGGAACGGCATCGGCGGAACTTCCGATCGCGGGCCGCAGAGCCGCGGACGAGGCACGAGACGCGAGGCGTGTGCTTCTCTTAGTTCACACCGCCGGATTAGCAAAAAGTCCGCCCCGCCTGAGTCCGGATGACGGCCGGAAGTGTAAAGTGAGGGGAGCGGATTGCGGCCGGGGCCGAAAGGTGTGGCGTGGGGCGAACTGGAACCGGGGCCCCCGGGGGGGGGGGGGGGGAAGACAACCCCCCCCCC
>JANNVG010000291.1:0-5979 GCA_031414395.1 Fimbriiglobus sp. | reverse complement strand
CCCCCCTACCGTGGGGGGCGGCCCCCCCCGCCGTCATTTTAATTGTACCCGGTAAGGCTGTCCCGGGTTGTGGGGGGAAAGTTTCCAACTTGCCCTGGCACGGAATTTTGCAACCTGGCCCCACTCACCCGGTCGCTCACGTCAGAAGTAGTATTGCGCCAGGATGCCGAACCCGTGGACGGTGCCGCTGGTCGCCGGGCCGGGCACGTCGCGGCGGATGTGGCTGTACTGGAACTGGAGCTTGGCGTTGTCGTTGAAGTACCAGTTCAGGCCGACGGTGTGCTGGCCCATCCGCCCGCCGTCGATGCCGCGGTCGTTCAGGTCCAGGTAGCTGTAACGGTACGCCACCTGCCACGCCCCGGTCCCTTGCAGGCCGCCGTTCGCGTCCCACCGGAAGTTGTTCTTCACCTTGATGCGGTCGTACATGCCCAGCCGCTTGTCGTACCCGCGGTGCTCGCCGGTCAGGATGTAGCTGGCCTCGGCGTACCCGCCCCAGTACATGGGGTTGGTGCCCGCTCGCCCCACCCCCGGCCCGTACACCGGGCGGGCGTTGTCCACGAACGCGAACGCCCCTTCCGCCTGCACCGACAGCGGCCCGTCGATCCACAGCAGTTCGGGGCTGACCGTTTGAACGCTGTCGGCGAACAGGAAGCCGGTGTCGATGAACCGCCCGGGGTTGCCGCCGAGCGTCGTCTGGATGCCGGTGGCGTCCCGCAGCTCGGGCCGCGCCCGGAACCGCACCACGTTCGAGGCGTCGCCCAACGCGCTGCCCGTGCCGCCCGGCTGGATGGTCCGCCCCAGGTCGGTCCGCCGCCACTGGTACGACCCGCCCACGTGCAGCAGCTTCGCCCCGTCGCACTCGTAGATGGGCAGGCCGGTCACCCGGCTGGTGCTGGCGTAATCCCCGCCGCCGAAGTCGGACGTGAAGAAGCCGGTCGGCTGGATGCGGTGCAACATGGTCTGCACCACCATCCGCTGGTCCAGGTAGTTGTTCATGACGAACACGCCCGGCGCGAACAGCGTCCAGAGGGCGTCCGACAGGCTCGAGCGCTCCAGGAACGTCAGGTGGTAGTCGGACCCGATCATTTCCATCCCCTGCGGCACCTTGTGCAACCCCACCCGCACCGTGCCCAGCAGCGGCAAGTCCTTCATGCCCACCCACATGTGGTCGTAGGTGGTGAAGTTGAGTTGCTCGAAGTTCACCTCGAGGGCGTACTCGAACTTGTCGTACACCACCCCGTCGGTGCGGAGGCGGACGCGGCGGAAGAACATGCCGTCGTCCAGCACGCCCACGCCCCCGCCCGCCGCGGACGCCGGCAGCCCGCCGTTCCCCGGGGCCGGACCCCGCAGCGACTGCGGCTGCGCCCACCAGATCGGCTCGAACTGCAACCGCCCGCCGACGTGGAACCGCCACTCCTTGTTCGGCGTCTCGAACCAGAGCTGGTTGTCCCAGTAGCTGTGCAGCGGGAACTTGGTGCCCGTGTTGAGCGCCTTGGCGATCAACTCCTTCTGCTTCGTATCGTCGTCGGCCTTCTTCCTGGCGTCCCGCTCCTTCAGATAGGCGTCCACCGCCTTCTGCACGTCCGGCGGCAGCTTGGCCTCCTCCGGCTTGCTGTCCGCCGCCTGTTCGACCGCGGGCATCGCAGGCGGCACGGTGGCGAACCCCGTGGCCGGACTCTGGGCGGTGGCGGCGAGTTGGGAAAGGGCGAGGGCGACCGTCACCACGAGGGTGAGGCGACCGAAGCGGGTGTTCATTACGAGTGACCCAGCGCGGACCGGGCGTCCCTCCGGCCGCGAGTGTGCGTGATCGAACAGGGTATCGACCCGAAGCGGTGGTCGTCTGGAGTGGATTAATGGGATGTGCCATCAGGACGGCCACGTGTCGGCCGAATCCGCTGATTACATCTTCAGCCGCAGCGAGCTGGTGCCGGCTGGATTGGGTCTTCCGAGTCGGGGTCGCGTCGTCGTAGTGGCAGGTCGAACGCCCACCCACCGTCGCCTCCGCCGGTTCGACCCTACCCCCGACCCGAAAACCTGTCACGAAGTCGTGTGCGACACGCCCGACGGTCCTTGGTGTGAGCGGCGGGAAATTCGCACGGGTGTACCCCTCTGCGCGTGGGGGGAATTGTCTGTCGGTCGCGTCCGGACACCGTTGCCGGTGCCGCACACAACACCCCGCGATTTTCCGCCGGGGTGGGGGCAGCGCGTTCCGCTCGTCGAGTGGTGGTGCGCTCGCAATCGATCCGCGGCGGGTGATGGCCGCAAGGGGTGATTGACCGCGGGTGACGGCTGGTGTACAAGTGGATCTACGGCACACCAGTTCATCACCCTCCAGGCACAGCCATGAGCCGCCCGTTCTCCCCCGTCGCCGTCGTCCGCCAGGTGCCGCCCACGCTGCTCGCCGAACTGTGTACGGCCCTCGACATCCCCCTCGACCCGACCGCCCTCGCCCCGGACGCCGACGCCCGGCGGGTGCTCGCCGCCGCCGGCGACCTGCCGCGACTCAGCCGCGAGCGGTTCGACGCCGCCCTCCGCGACGTTCACGACCTGGCCACCGAGGACGGCACCCAGGCGCTCGTGGCCGAGGCGGAGTGCGGCGGGGCGGAACTGCCACCCGCCTTCCGCGCCTTGGCCGGGGACGCGGCGCGGGCCATGTGGTTCCTGGCTCACCGGCCGGACGCCTTCCACGCCGCCCGCCTGGTGTACGCCGCCGACCACCTGTCCGCCCGCTCCTGTACCACCGTCGGCGGGCTGCCCGACCGCTTGCCCGAACACTCCCCCGACGCCCTCGCCCCGCTCCAACTGGCGTTGTGCGCGTACTACCGCCGGCAGGCCCGCGGCGGACAGTGCCACATCGACACGCTCGTCCGCGGCCCCCGCCTGCTGGTGTTCGTCTACCTGGACGACTACCCGGCCACCCACCTGGAGTTCGACGACCAGGCCGGGTTCCGCCGCCGACACCACCGGCCGGCGTTCGAGGTGGTGTTCCAGCTCACCCCGACGGCCGGCACCCTGGCCGTGTTCGCGGCCGGCGGCAAGCCGGTGCGGGCCGACCTGCTCGACCTGTTCTGCCAGCACCTGCTCGGCATCCCTGCCCCGGCCGAGGTGCTCCGGGTGTCGCCCTTCCGCCTCGACCACCTGCTCAGCCCGGACGCCACCGCCCGCGTGCCGGCGGGCGACGGGGTGGCCGACCTGCGGGTCCGCCGGTTGCGGGTGTACGTGCCCGGCAGCGGGGAGACGGTCACGCTGGAGACGGCCGTGGGCGGCGACCGGAACGCGATTTACCGGATGCTCGACCGCCACTTCCCGGTCGAGCAGTTCTCCCGCGATCTCCTGCGGGTGTCGATGGCCACCGTCACGCTCACGTTCGACGGCGGCGGGGAGCGGCGGACGCTCACGTTCGACGTGAGCAGCCGGGGGACGACCGACCTGGCAGCCCGCCCCGACCGCCACCAGGCGGTCGGCGAGGCGGTGCTGCGGGCGTGGGGGGTGACGAGTGCGTGACCCGTTCCGCGAACTGCTCGCCCGGCTGGAAGTCGGGCCGGCGGTACTGGGGGACGACGACCGCCGGCGGTTCCCGCCGGGCGGGTGGGCGGCGCTCGTGTCGGCCGGCGTGCTGGTGCCGACGGCGGCGGCCGAGGCGGTGCCGTGCGAGGCGTGCGCCGACCCGCACGACGGGGCGGTGGTGCGGGTCGGCGGGCGGTGGCGTGTCCGTTGCCCTGAGTACGGGGCGGTGTCGGTCGAGGACAACCGCGTGTGCCGGTGGGCGGTGGTGCCGGCGGCGCTCGGGCGGGCGGTGAGCGGGCGGGAGGCCGTCGAGCGGGCGGCCGGGCGGGTGTGGGAGTTGGGGCTGGTGCGGGTGGGCGAGGGGGAGCGACCGGGCTGGCTGGTGGCCGGCTGGCGGGGGAAGGTGGGGCTGGCCGAGCGGGTGCCCGAGTTGGCCCACCCGACGGCGGTGGTGTTCGTCCCCGTGTCCACCCCGCCGGCGGCCGTGTGGGGTGTCGGCCGCCCGCTGACGATCCCGCTCGCCGCCGCCCTCACCCTGTCGGCCGACGGGCTGGTGGTGAACCCGGCGGCGGTCGCCGCCCACTTGCCGGTGGACTCGCCCACCGCCGTCCTCGGCGCACCCTCGCCGGGCGACCCGCTCCCGCCGTTCCTGCCGGCGTCCGACCTGGCCCGGCGAGTCGGCCGGCCGGTCGGCGGGGTGGAGACGTTCCTCCGCCGCTTTCGGACGAAACACCCGGACTGTGCGGTCGGAGTGGACGACCCGCGGAAGGGGGAGCCGCGGGCGCTGTACCGCACCGCCGACGTGTGGGAACCGCTCCTGAAGTGGTCCAAGCGGCGGACCCCCGAGTGACGGACGACTGACGGACGAGACACGTTTTCCCACCACTTTTCCCCAGCATTTCAGGCGATTCCTTCCGCCCGGTTGACGGACGACTGACGGTTCACACCACCGCCGCCGCCGGCCGGTTACAAGTTCACCATCTCACCCGCGACACCCGCCCTCAGCCGACGCCGGTTCCCCGCCACCCGTCATCATCCCCCGGCAGGCGGGCGGGTGACGAACACGCGGAGTACGGAAAATCCGGCGTTCGCGGTGACGGCCGGCAGGTGACGGTGACGGGCGAGTGAGAGCGCGTGCGGGCGGGTGGACCCGGCACACTTCGCACACACGGGGGACACACATGGGCGGGTTCGGCAGCGGGCGGTGGGGGTGGCACCGCAAGAAGACGCGGGCGGAACACTGCCGCTGGTTCACCGTCGCCGTCCTGGTCGGCGACCAGCCGCCGGCCGCCGTGCGGACGGCCAAGCTGGTGTGGAAGGACGAGGCTGGGGTGGAGACGGCGAGCGTGGCGTTCACCTTCTCCACGGCCCATTCGGTGGTGATCGCCTACCGCTGGGGTGACGAACGCAAGGAGTACGGCTACCCGCTGGAGTTGATCGCACTGCCCACCCCGAACGGCGGCACTCGCTACGTCGCCCGCTGCCCGCTCACCGTCAACGGCATCCGCTGCACCCGCCGGGTGGCCAAGTTGTACCAACCGCCGCACTCGCCGTACTTCGGCTGCCGCTTCTGCCACCGGCTGACCTACCGCAGTCGGCAAGCGCACGACAAGAGAGTGTCGGCCCTCGTCCGCGGCGGGTTCGACCGCCTGCACGAACTGGCCGCCGACCCGTCCGCACTGCCGATTCCACTCCTGGGCCGCCTGTTGTTCGCCCTCGACGAGTGGAAGCACCGCAACGTCAAAGTGATGAAGCGGTTCGACCCCAAACCCAAACCCCGCCGGAGGAAGACGAAGTGACCACCACGACCCCCCTGACCGAGAAGACCCCGTCGGTGAAGACGGCCCCGCCGACGCCGCTGCTCGTGGACATCCAGCAACTGGCCGTGCTGCTCGGCCGGTCGGTGGCCAGCCTGGAACGTGACCAGGCGGCCGGTCGCCTGCCCGCCCCGGTTCGGATCGGCGGGAGCAAGAAGTGGCGGCGGGCGGACATCGAGGCGTGGGTGGCCGCCGGCTGCCCCATCCGCACCACCGCCCGCAAGAAGTGACCAACTCACCCCCACTCGGAGAGTGCCACCGATGACCGCGACTGCCGACCTGGGCGACGTGTGCAAGCTGCTGGCCGAAGTCCGCGACCTGCTCAAGGCCGCACCGCCCGCCGACCCGCTGGCCGTCGGTGCCGAAGACCTGGCCGACCTGCTCGGCACGAGTGAACGGAACGTGTGGAAGTTGAGCGGCGAAGGGCTGATCCCCGAGCCGTTCAAGCTGGGCGGGCGGGTGCTGTGGAACGTGGCCGACATCCGCCGCTGGCTGGACGCCGGCTCGCCCGACCGCGACACGTGGGCGCGGGTGAAGAAGGCGAAGTGACCTCCCCCAACCCCCGCCCGGAAACGTCGCGGGCCGATCCCCTCGCCCTGGCAGGTTGAGGATCGGCCCACGAGCGGCAGTGACACCGGGCTGTCACCGCGAGTCC
>JANNVG010000290.1:0-8077 GCA_031414395.1 Fimbriiglobus sp. | reverse complement strand
CACCGACGGCGGGGGTCGCCGGGTTTCACCCGGCTCGCCCGCCCTACCAGACCGACCCCCGACGACGAGCACCATGCGTCCACTCCTGGCCCTCATCAAGCGCGAGTTCACCGGCTACTTCCTGTCGCCGGTCGGGTACGTCACGCTCGGCTTCTTCCTCATCGCGACGGGCGTGCTGTTCGCCTGGGCGGTGAGCGACCTCACCCGCACCGGCGCGCAGGGCGTCGAGTACCCGTTCGAGCGGCTGTTCGGCCACTGGGGGTTCTGGGTGGTGTTCACCTTCATCCCCCCGCTGCTCACCATGCGGCTGCTGGCCGAGGAGCGGGGCACCGGCACGCTCGAGACGCTCCTCACCGCCCCCATCCGCGACTGGCAGGTGGTGGCCGGCAAGTTCGTCGGCTCGGTCCTCTTCTTCGTCATGCTGCTCCTGCCGACGCTGTGTTACCTGCCGGTACTCCTGAACGTCAACTGGGCGGATCGCACGTTCGGCATCGACCCGGCCTACGCCTGGGTGTCGTACCTGGGCCTGCTCCTCGCCGGCATGATGTTCCTGGCCGTCGGCCTGTACGTCAGCAGTCTGGTGAAGAATCAACTGGTGGCGGCGATGATCTCGCTCGGCGTGTCGCTGCTGTTCGTGGTCCCCGACTTCGCCCTGACGTTCCTGTTCGACCGCAACGACTGGTGGGCGCCGGCGGCGGAGTTCCTCAGCGTGCCCGACCACTTCCGCCGCGACTTCACCCGCGGGGTGATCGACACCCGCCACGTGGTGCTGTACCTGAGCGTGACGGCCTGCTGCCTGTACCTGACGGTTCGTTCCCTCGAAGCCCGCCGCCTGCGGGCGTAGGTTTGTCCCCTGTCCGACGAGCCGCGACCGCGAGGGAGCGGACGAACCCACAACCCCACCCGCTCCCTCGCGGCTCGTGCCAACCACCATGACCGATACCCGCCACCGCACCACCCTCGGCGCCACCCTCCGGTTCGCCGTCCGCCTGCTCGCCCTGCTCGGGCTGGCCGCCGGCGTCGTCGGCGGGGGGATCTTGTGGGTCGAAGCGCCACAAGTGCGAACGGCCGATTTCTGGCGGTCGGCCGGCGCGTCCGTCGCCGCGCTCCTCGACGGCACGGCCGGCACACTCACCCAGGCGGGCGGCATCCTCGCCTGCGTGGGCCTCGGGCTGATCCTGCTGTGGGGCGTGGTCGAACTGGTCGGCGGGCTGTTCTTCGTCGCCGGGCGAAAGTCGGCCGAGGGCACGTTCACCTTCGCCCTGATGCTGCTGGCGGTGGCCGCGCTGGTGGTGGTCAACTGGGTGTCGGCCGAGTGGTACGGCCGGTTCGACCGCACCCGCGACCACCGCTTCACCCTCGACCGCGAGCTGGTGGACGACCTGAAGAAGCTCGACCCGAACACGCCCACCACGGTGCTCGTGCTGCAACTCGACAAGACCTCGGCTTACGACCCCGACCAGCCCGACGCCGTCACCGCCGCCGCCCAACAGAAGATCACCGAGAAGGTGCTCGACCTGATCGACGAACTGCGACAGCACCCGGAGTTGTCCGCCCGGTTTGACGTGCGCGTGCTGCACCGCCGCGACGAGAAGTTCGAGGAGCAACTCACCGCCGCGACGGTGGGGAACGCCGACCTCCGAGCGGCCGTCGAAGCCGCCCCGGAGAGCAGCATCTTCTTCGCGTCGAACAACCGCGTGCGGCGGATGCCGTTCTCGCACTTCTACATGCTGGACAAAACGGCCAGCCGCGGGAAGGAGGCGGTGGGCCAAGACGCGAACCCGGCGACGGCGAACCTGGTGCTCGCCCCGCAGGGGAAGGAGCGGTTCGTGCGGGCGCTCGTCGGGCTGGAACGCAAACGGCCGAAGGTCGGGCTGCTCACCATTCACCCGTACCTGACTAGCCGCAAGCCGGAGGACGAGGGCACGGCCGCGTTCTCGTCGTTCGGCCTGCGGGCGGCGCTCGAACACGACGGGTGCGAGGTGGTGGACGTGGTGCTGAAGAAGGGGTGGGAGGCCGGCACCGGGCTGAGTCCGTCGGCCGCCACGTTCGACGAGAGCAAGCTGGAGGAGGTGGAGGCCGAGTACCTGGGGGCGAGTGAGGCGGCGCTCGAAGCCGAGATCGAGTTGCGGAACCTGGAGATCGTGCGGGAGCGGGTGCGGACCGCGCCGCTTGCCGACGTGGAGCGGATGGTCCGCGGCGCCCCGCGGGGGGGCATGCCCGAGAAGGAGTACCGCGAGAAGCTGCAATCGGTGCTGATCGAGCCGAGCATGAGGCAACTGCGGTCAGACGCGGACGAGGCGAAGAAGCGGGCGGCGGAAGCCGAGCCGCGGTACCGCAAGTTGCTCGGCGACGACCGCATTCAGGCCGACCGCCGGGCGTCCGACGTGTACACCAAGCTGAAGGCTGCCGCCGCCGACTGCGACCTGCTCATCGTCCCGCGGTTCACCACCATGAGCCTGGTGAACGGCCAAGTGATCTCGCCGAGCCTGTACCCGCTGGCCAAATCGCAAACCGACGTGATCCGCGACTTCCTGACCGCCGGCAAGCCGGTGCTGTTCGCCTTCGGCCCGGCGACGGGCGCCCGCGGGTTCGGCGCCACGAGCGACGAGAACGAAACGCTATTGCAACGGCTGGGCATCGAACTCGGCACGCAGACCGTGCTGACCGCCGCCGAAGCCACCGCCATGAAGAAGCCCGCCACCCTCGGCGACCGCTCGGTGCAACTGCCCCCGCTGGAGGTGGTGAAGTCCGACAACCCCGTGGCCGTCGCGTTCGACCGGGCCAACCGCAGCGTGGACGGCACGCTCGAACTCAAGAGGAGCGGCTACCGCCCGATCTACCTCGCCCCGCGGGGCAAGCCGTTCGCATCCTCGCCGGCGCTGCTGCAAACGACGGAAGACGCCTGGAACGAAGACCGCCCGCTGCCCGAGCCGGGCGGCCGACCGGGCGCGCGGGCGTACTTCCCCAAGTTCGACACCGCCAAGCCGGACGACCCGAAGAAGGGCACCCGCGAGGAGGAGCGGAAGCAGAAGTTCGTCGTGGGGGTGGCGGCCGAAGTGCCGGTGCCGGCCGAGTGGACGAACCCGACCGCCGCGGCGGTGCAGGCGGCGGCGGTGCAGGCGGCGAGCGCGGACGTGGGGTTCGGGCCGGGCGTGGCGGCGGCGGTGATGTCGCCGGATGCGTTCCAGACCACCGCGAGCGACAAGACGGTGCGGGTGGCGGTGTTCGGCCACGGCGGGTTCTTCGTCGGCAAGAAGCTCGACCCCGGCCAGGAGGCATTGCTGCTCAGCACCGTCAACTGGCAACTCCGCCGCGACGACAGCCTGCCGAAGGACGTGCCCGACGCCGACAAGTGGCGCTACCCGCGGGCGGCCCTCGACACCCGCGAGCAAGCCTACTGGCAGGCCGGCGGCGTGCTGGGCTTGCCGCTCATCGCGGCGCTGCTGGGCGTGGTGGCACTGCTGTTCCGCTGGCGGCGGTGAACCGGCCGGCGAACGGCGCGACGTGAGTCCGCCGGTTTCGGGTGAACCGGCGGCGTCAGCCGCCTGGGTCAATCACCCGACGGGCTGACGCCCGCGGTTCACCAAAGCACCGGCGGACTCACGTCGCGCCGTTCGCCCGTTGAGAGACTTTCACCATGCGCTGGCTCATCGCTATTCTGCTGCTCGTCGTGCTGGCCGGCGGCCTCGCCGTGCTGGTGTTCACGAACGTCGCCCGGCAGGCGGTCGGGTTGCCCGTGAGCGCGCCCGCGAACGCGCCGGCCGTCGGCGTGGCCATCGACCCGGCGAAGGTGACTCGCGTGGAGTTGGCCGGCGGGCGGCAGCAGCTCACGCTCGTCCGCGACGCGGGCGGCAAGTGGACGCAGCCCGGCGACTGGCCGGTGCGGGAGAAGGAAGTCGCCGAGTTGCTCGCCGCCGTGACCAGCATCAAGACGCGGCACCTGCCCATCGCCCACGGTGGCGACCTCGCCAAGTTCGGGTTGAGTGACGCCGACCAGCCGTACAAGGTGTCGCTCACCACCGACACCGCCACCACGCTGCTCTTCGGCAAGGCGACCGACGGCGCCGCCTACCTGCGGGTGGGCGACGCGGCCGACGTGCTGCGGATCGCCCCCGACGTGCTGAGCGCGGTGAACCGCCCGCTCGACACCTACCGCCGCCGGCAACTCTTCTCCGACGTGGCACGGGTGAAGACGAACAACAGCGGCGAGATCACCGTGAACGCCGTGCCGCTGCCCGCCGACGCCGTCACCCGCATCGAGGTGGCCGGGCCGGACGGCAGTTACACGCTCACCCGCACCGCCCCGAACCCGCCCCCCCGCCGCGACCCGGAAGTGCCCGCCGCCACGCCCGCCGTGTTCGTGACGCAGATCGCCCTGGGGTGGGAACTGACCACGGGCACCGCCCGCGACCACGCCGAGCCGACCAAGCTGCGGCAGGCGCTGAGCGCCGTGCCCGAACTGTGGGTCGAAGGGTTCCCGAACCCGGACGCCGTCGGGCAGGTGGCCGCCGCCTTCTTCGCCCACGCCCCCACCCCGCTTCCCGCCGCCATCTTCACCACCGCCTCCGCCGACTTCGAGAAGACCCTCGTCGAACAAGTCTCCGGGCTGTCGGCCGACCCGAAGAAGCCCAACCCGCTGTTGCAGGAGCGGCGAGTCACCGTCGTCACCGCCACCAGCACCGTCACGCTCCGCATCGGCGCGATGTCGCGCACCGAGAAGGGGCCGGAGCCGGAAGCCCCGCCGCCGGGTCAGCCGCCCATGCCGTCGGCCGACGTGAAGTTCCACTACGCCAGACTGGACAACAACCCGCTCGTGTTCGAGGTGCGGGCGGATCGGTTCGCCGACCTGTTCGTGAAGCCCGACGACCTCCGCGACCCGCTCGTCGCCCGCTTCACCGCGGACGAAGCCCAGGAGATCGAAGTGACCATCCCGAAGCACCCGGAGGCCGTCGCCGCGGCGGTCGGTGTCATCGGACTGCCCGGCTTCGACAGCCAGCCGACGCTGGTGAAGTTGACCAGGAAGAAGGGCGACCAGTACGCCGAGCGGGAGGACGACCGCACCGACCGCTGGAAGGTGGGCGAGCAACTGGCCCAGACGGACAAGGTGACGGAACTGCTCGACGCGCTGGCGAAGCTGGACGCCAAGACGCCGGCCGACCGCACCGACGCCGGCCAGCCGCCGGAGTACGCGAAGCTCGACGGCTTCACCGTGCGCGTGACCGTCCAGGCGAAGGCGGCGGACGGCGACGCGGCCCCCGCCCCGCGGACGTACACGATTGCCCTCGCCGGTCGAAACCCGGCGGCGAAGAAGCTGGCCGTGAGCGTGGCCGGCCGGCCGCGTGTCAGTTTCGTGGACGACAGCGTGGTGGCGCTGGCCGAGCGCGGCCCGCTGGCGTACCGCAGCCGCCGCCTGTTCGACACGGCCGAAATGAAGCTCGACACCCTGACCGTGCTGAAGCCGGACGGCAGCAGCTACACGCTGGTGAACGTGCCCGACCGCACGCAAGCCAAGTGGACGCTGACGGCCCCGATGACACTCGACCCGGACAAGTCGAAGGCCGGGCGGCTGACCGGCGAGGCGAGCGGGTTGGAAGCGGTGGAGTACATCGACGAATCGCCGAAGGCGGACAGGCTGGCCGGCGAGTTCGGGCTGGAGAAGCCGCGGTACACGGTGTCGCTCGGGTTCACCGGCAAGTCGGCGAAGCCGGAAACGGTGCTGATCGGTGCCGCCCGACCGGGCAAAGAAGAGGCCTTCGCCCGCATCGGTGCCGGCGGGGTGTTCACCGTATCGAAGGCGTTCGTGGACGCGCTCGACAAAGGCCCGCTGGATCTGCTCCCGCTGCAACTGTGGACCACCACTCCGGACAAGGTGATGGCCGTCACGGTCGGCCGCGGCAGCGAGACGTACACCGTCCGCCGCGACGACAAGAAGTGGAAGCTGAGCGGGCCGTTCGACGCCGACGCCTCGGCGTTCGACGCCGAGCCGCTGTCCGCGGGCGTGGCCGCGCCGAAGGCCGAACGGTACGAGGCGGTGACGGCCGACCCGGTGAGGCACGGGCTAAGTGTGCAGTTCGCCCCGCTCGCCGGGCTGGCCGGCGGGTGGGCGACCGACCTGTCGCCGTCGATGGTGCTGACGGTGAAGGTGCGGGAGAAGGCGAAGGAAGGCGACGACGAGCAGGTCGTCACCCGCACGCTGCTGGTGGGCAAGCAGTCCGACGGCTCGCCCCCGCCGCCCATGCAGCCGGGTCAGCCGCCGGCCGGGCCGGGCCGGTACGCCCGCTTCGCCGACGGGCCGAATCAGGCGGTGTTCGTGCTGCCCGCGTCGGCCTTCACCTCCGCGGATCGCCCGGCGCTCGAGTGGCTGAACCGCGAGCTGCTGAGCGTCGATCCAACGAAACTGGCCAAGATCGTCGTTGCGGGCACGGACACCGTCACCCTCACCCGCGACGAGAAGGAGAAGAGTTGGAAGGCCGACGGCTTCGAGGCCGACAAGGCGCTCGTCGGCGATCTGGTGTTCAACGCCGCCAATCCGCCGGTCGTCCGCCTCGTGGCTTACGGGCCGAACGTGAACTGGTCCGACTACGGTCTCGACAAGCCGGGCGTGGTGGTGACGCTGACGACGAGCGGCGACAAGCCCGAGACGCACACGCTCAAGCTCGGCAAGGAATTGCCGACCGGCGAGCGGTTCGTTCGCGTGGACGACGGCCCGGCGGTGGGCGTGGTGAGTGGTGCGGCCGACGCCGCCCTCGCCCGCGGCAAGCTGGCCCTGGCGGATCGTTCGCTGCTGTCGTTCAACGCCGCCGAGGTGCTGTCGCTCACCCGCAAGAAGGGGAACGACGAGTTCGAGCTGGCGTCCGGCACCGGGTGGGACGTGCTCAAGCCGACCAAGTTCAAGGCCGACGCCGACACGGTGCAGGAGATGATCGACCAACTCGGCCGCTCGCGGGCGGTGCGGGTTCACTCGCTGGACGTGGGCGACCTGAAGGCGTTCGGCCTGGACGACCCGACCGAGGTGAGCGTGCTGGTGGGCATCGACAAGCCGAAGACGTTCACCCTGCGGGTGGGCAAGCCGGTGGACGACAAGTACCCGAACGGCGAGCGGTTCGTGCAGACCGACAAGGCCGGGCCGGTGAAGGTGCTGGCCGGGGCGGTGGCGAGCCGCCTGCTGGCCGAGCCGGTGAAGTTCAAAGACAAGCTGCTCGGCAAGTTCGTGGACGCCGACAAGGTGACGATCACCCGCGGGGGCCGCAAGGCCGAGTTCGCCAAGGTGGACGGCACCTGGAAGATGACGGCACCAGTAGCGACGGACGCCGAGCAGGGTGAACTGGACGCGCTCATCGCCGCCGCCGCGAATCTGCGGGCCGACGAACTGGTGACAGAGAAGGCGAAGGACTTGAAGGAGTACGGCCTCGACGCGCCGACCGCGGCGGTCAAGTTCTTCAACGGCGACAAAGAGGTGCGGAGCGTGCTGGTGGGCAAGAAGGGGGCCGACGGGCGGGCGTTCGCCAAGCTCGAAGCGGCCGACGCGGTGGTGCTGTTCGACGCCGGCCTGACGGCCAAGCTGCTCGGCGAGTACCGCAAGCGGGCGGTGTGGACCGGCGTGGACGCCTCGCAGGTGACGAGCATCGCCGTCAGTTCGGGCGACTCGAACTTCGCGTTCACCAAGCTCGGCCCGGTGTGGTTCGACGCGCAGAAGGCGGACGACCAGCCGGACGCGGCGAAGGTGACGGACACACTGGCCGCGCTCGCCGGGCTGAAGGCCGAGCGGTTCGCGGCCGACAAAGACGCCGACCTGAAGCTGTACGGCCTCGACAAGCCGAGCCGCGTGATCGTGATTACCCAACAGGGCGGCACGGCGAAGACGCTGCAACTCGGCGGCGAGGTGGGCGGCACGACCGGCAAGCAGGTGTACGCCAAGGTGGCCGACAAGGACCGCACCGACGTGTTCGTGCTGAGCGAGAAGGACACGGCCACGCTGACGCGCGAGCGTGCCGGGTACAAGAAGTGACTCCCCAAACCGTGTAGTGGTCGAACCATCGGTTGGTGTCGGGCGGAATCAGCCGGCTCCCGGGAG
>JANNVG010000289.1:0-6432 GCA_031414395.1 Fimbriiglobus sp. | reverse complement strand
CCCCCCCCCCCCCCCCCCGACTCACCCTACTGGTGCTTCCAGTCTCAAGAGGTGGGTCTGGGAAAGTCGCCGCACGCTCCGCGGGCGGATTCGTTGCCCGCCCGCGGAGCGTGCCGAGAACCACGGAAGGCGTGAACGTCGTGGGTCTCGGCTCGCTCCGCTCGCTCGGACCCACCCTACGCACACCACCCCCGCGGGCATATTCCCTTTCACCTGGCGGGTCGGAACGGTAGTATCAGGTGGCGAGCGTCTGAGCGGCGACCGTTCGGCTCGCACTTCAACCCCACCTGAAGAACGAAATGGCCACCGATCCGAACAAGCCGAACGCACCCGACCCGGACAAGCCGAAGGTCGGCAAAAGCCACTGGACGGGGTGGCACACCCTGTCCTTGCTCGCGATTCTGATCGTGTTCGGCGCGGTGTGCTGGACCCAACTGCCGCACGTCAGCTTCTTGGCCGGCCTCGGCCTGCTCGCCCTGTTCCTGGTGATCGCGGGTCACGGCGTGGTGGGCGAGTGGCTGGGGGCACTCATCGACGAGCGGAACCGCATGAGCATGTCGCGGCTCCAGACGGCCCTGTGGACGGTGGTGGTGCTGTCCGGCTTCCTGGCGGCGGCCGTCTGGAACGTCCGCCCGTCCACCCCGGAGAAGGTGCTGCCGCCGAACGCCCCCGCCGAGTTGAAAGCGGTGGTGAAGCTGGACATCGCGGTGCCGCCCGAACTGTGGGCGGTGATGGGCATCAGCGTGGCCTCGCTGGTCGGCACTCCGCTCATCCGCAGCGCGCTGACGAAGAAGGAGGACGGCGGGGGGCACAAGCAGACCGTCGTTCTGAAGGAACTCAACCGTCAGGCGAATGTGAACACGGAGGATGCGGCGTGGAATGGGGCGTACCTGAACGGGCGGATCGCCTGCCAATCCACCCCGGCCAACGCCCGGGTGGTGGACCTGTTCCAGGGCGAGCAGGAGACCGACGCGGCCCACCTCGACCTGGGTAAGGTCCAGGTGTTCTTCTTCACCGCCCTGCTGGTGTTCGCCTACTCGGCCATGATGTACCAGGAGTTCGCGGCGGCGACCGGGGAATCCAAGTTTTGCATCCCTGCCCTGCCTGCTTTGAGTCAGGGGATGGTGGCGCTGCTGGGCATCAGCCACGCCGGCTATCTGGCGAACAAGGCGGTGGACCGAGGCCCCGCCAAGCCGCCGGCGCCGCAGGCGACGTGAAAACGACACAACCCCGGCTGTCGGGCCGGGGTTGTTGTGCCACCAGAAGTCGGCAGTGAGAGACCCCCCACCCGGACGGCTTCGCCGTCCGACCTCCCCCACAAGGGGGGAGGTGTGGGGTGGTTCGCATTCTCGCGTCGGTCACATCAGGGGAAACGCAATCACCCCCACCTCCCCCCTTGCGTGGGAGGTCGCCGGAGTTCGCACCGCGAACCCGGCGGGTGGTGGGGTAGTTTGTGTGCCGCTCGGCTCGCGGAGTGTGCGGAGGACGTTAGGCGTCCACGCCCAGGTGGGTGCGGAGCTTGCGGATGGCCTTGTACTTCTCGTCGCTCACCCGCTCGGTGGTGGTGCCCAGTTCGGCCGCGATGTCCGGCACCGCCCACCCGTTCGCGCTCAGTTCCACGATCCGCTTCTGCCGCTCGCTCAGCACCTCCGCCGCCGCCACGTTCACCGCCTCCCACTGCTCCCGCACGCTGGTGGTCGGCCGCTGGCGGGCGTCGGCCACGTCGGCCGTCAGCTCGCCCGGCTTGCGGCTCCGCTGCGTCCGCTTCTTCACCGCGTCGATGGCCCGCAGGAACTCCCGCTTCTCTTCGCCCTCGGCCTTCAGCATGAGCGTCCACTGGTGGGTGGGCACCGTTTGCAGCAGGCGGGCGAGCACCTGCTGGGTGCAGTCGGCCCACACGTCCGCCGGCAGGCGGGCGTTCCGCCAGCACACCTGGCAATAGCGGGTGACGTCGCGGATGTCGTCCCCGCCCACGTCGGCCGTCGGCACCGGCCGTGTGTCCTCGGCGGCCGTCGTGCCGGTGGCGGTCAACGCGGTTCCGATCACCACCGCCGCGATCACGCCCCGCGATTGAGCCGCGGCCGACGGAATCAGTTGTCGCATGAGTCTGCCTCGGAATCACACCGTGCGATTATACCGGACGCCGGACGAGTTGCATCTCGCCGCCCGCGTTCGCCCCGTGGCCTTCGCCGGTAGTGCCTCATGGTACTCCACTTGCGGCGTTCCATGCAATTCGATTTGCCGCCCGCCGATGCCGCTCTACCCTTTTCCCGACCCGCGGTTCCCCTCCCGCCCGGATGGCGCACCCCGAACATGTCGTACCCGCCGGACGAACCGACCGCCGAACTCCTCCGCGGGCTGAAAAGTCCGATCCCGGCGCTGCGCGCCAAGGCCGCCCGCGCCCTGGGCAAGACCGGCCCCGTCGGCTCCGACGCCTTCGCCCAACTGCTCGCCCTCACCAACGACCCGGAACAAGTGGTCCGCGAGTCGGCCGTGCAGGGGCTGAGCGGGTACGGCGTGCAGGCGGTGCCGACGCTCCTCCGCCTGCTGAACCACTCGTGCAAGTACGTGCGGCGGAACGCCGTGTGGGGGCTGGGCAAGCTCGGCCCGGACGCCCGCCCGGCCGTCGCCGCCCTGGTGGGCGTGCTGAAGGACGCCGACCCCCGCACGGCCACCGGCGCCGCCCAGGCCATCGGGTGCGTCGGCCGGACCGCCGCCGACGCCGTGCCCGCGCTCGCCGAAGCCATGCGGGGCACGAACGTGGTGCTCTGCCGCATGGCCGCGAAGGCGCTCAGTCAGATCGGCCAACCGGCCCTGCCCACGCTCGTCACGCACCTGAAGCACCACGACCCGTTCGTGCGGGGCGAGGCGGCGGTGGCGCTCGGGTGGATCGGCCCGGCGGCGGCGGCGGCCGTGCCGCACCTGATGCAGTTGCTCACGTCGGCGGCCGGGTCGGGGCGGTTCCGCACGCTGTCGCCCGACTGGTCCGACCGCGGCAGCAACGCCCTCACGCCCGTCGCCACCCCCCCGCCGGCGAGCGGCGACGAGGCGGTACTGGTGCAGGTGGTGCAGGCGCTCGGGCGGATCGGCGTGGCGGCGATCGACGCCGAAAGGCAGTTGTTGGAGTTGACGGACGACACCCGCGAGAACGTGCGGAGTGCGGTCCTCCAGGCGATGCGGAGCATCCGCGGCGACAGCGAAGCGGACGGCGGGTGACGCGGCCCACCGCGGGGCGCGGTCACAGCCCGCTGAAGACGCAGTACCCGATCACGCACCAGTAGAGCACCACCGCGAACCCGCACATCCACCCGCCGACGAGCGTCCGCGTGGCCCCGTCGGCGTTCACCCGTCCGGCGGTCATGGCCTTCAGGTCGAAGTGAGCGATCACCGCGCCGGTGGTGCAGAGCAACAGGCCACACCCGAGCGGCACAACGAATTCCGGCCGCAGCCCGCGACCGCGCAAAGCGAAGAAGATGACCAGCGACAGGCCGACCGGCAACAGCCACAGCAGGCTGACCACGGCCGCCGCGATGACTCCCCCGCCGCGGCTACGGCGGACGGTCCCACCCGACCACTTCGCCGCCTGCGTGCGCGTCGGGCTGTCCAGTTCCGCCCCGCAGTGTTTGCACAACACCGCGGCCAACGGCACCGGCCCGCCGCACGCGGGGCAGTCCTGTTCACTGGCACGCGGGGCGGCGGGCGGGGAATCGGACGCGACGACCAGGACCGCCGACGGCGGGAGCGGCTCCCCACAGATCTGACACGCCACGTTGCCCGTCCGATTGGGCGAGCCGCACTCCACACAGCGCACGATGCCGAACACCGTGCCGCAGAACCAGCAGTTGGCGGCCTCCGGGCGGAGCGGCTTCGCGCAGCTCGGGCAGGGCTTGGTGGTCGGCGACGACATGGGGCGCTCCCCCGTGGTGTGGGGATGATACGCGAGGGAGCGCCTCCGGGAGCGCGGGCGACGGTCGCGGCACTCGAGAATCGCGTTGGACCCAAGACCGCGGCCGCGACGACCCGCCGGCATTCCGGTGAGTCGTCGCGGCCATGTGTTCACACCCATCCCCCGGACTCAGAACGTCCACATGAGCGAGAAGGTGATGCCCTGCACGAAGAAGTCGGTCGTCTTCAGCGGGAAGGCGGACGGCCGCACGCCGGCGATGGCGGGCACCGTGCCGACCGGGAAGTTCGGGATGCGGGTGACGTCCAGCACTTGGTCGATCTGGTCGGCCGGCCGCACCACGCTGTTCAGGTACAGCAGGTTGTACCCCACGCCCAGCCGCAGGTGGGGCGTCAGGTACACGCCGAGCGTCAGCCCCACGTCGGGGAGCACCCCGAACTTGGACTGCCGGAAGGTGCCGATGTTCGCCCCCGGCAGGGCCAGCAGTCCGCCCTCGGCGTTAATCTGCCCGGTGGTGGTGTTCAGCTGCTGGAAGCCGGCGATGGTCGCCTGCTGGTGGACGGTGCCCAGGCCCACCCCCGCCCGCCCGGACACGAACCACCAGCCCCGCCGCAGCTCGCCGGCCAGCCCCAGGTTCACCCCGTAGAAGTGGTTCTCGGTGCGGAAGCGGTCCTGCACCACCCCGCTCGTCACGGTCGGCACGCCGATGCCGGTGTTCGAGTTCGGCGTGCGGGCGAACGACTCGGTGATGTTGATCTCTTCGGACAGGTTCAGGTTGCGGAAGCCGAGCAGGGCGTCCACGCGGGCGCACTGGTAGCACAAGAGCGCCCGCCGCAGGTTGATCTCGTTCCCCCACAGGCTGGTCTCGTTGTTGATCACCGCCGACCCGGTGGCCAGGCCGGGCGAGGCGATCAGTTGCGAGAAGTTCCGCCCGGTGTTGGCATTCACGAACGGGCGGGCGAGGAGCGGGAACTGGCTGGTGTCGGCCGAGAAGCCGCCCGTGTTCTTGCCCAGGAACCACACGTTCCCGTCGACCGCCCACAGGTCGTTGAACCAGTACGCGGCCGAGAACCGCCCGCCGCCGTGCCGGGTGTTGGTGGCCTCCGTGCCGTCCCCGTAGATCACCCGCGTGTCGCCCTGCCCGAGGATGCCGTTGAACGCCGGGCTGCTGGTGGTGAGCAGCGGGGGCAACTTCTGCGAGCGGGCGAACCACAGCAGGTACTCGCCGCTGAGCACCAGCCGCCCCTGGGTGAACGGCGACACCACCGCCCCGACCACGTTGCGGGCACGCGGGAACAGCGGGTCCCACCCGTTGTTCGCCCAGTACGGCCCTTGCGGCTGCGGGGACGTGTACAGGCCGCCCTCGTACCCGCCGCCCACTCCGGGCGCGGACGGCGAGATGGGCGTGGCCATGCCGCCGGCGCCGGCATACGGGTCGCACCCGGTCATCGTGCCGCCGACCACCGGCCCGGTGACGGCCGGGGCGTAGGTGCCGCTCGGTCCCGCCGGCAGAGTGTACGACGACGCGGGGGCCGGGGCGAACACCCCCGTGAGCGGGGCGGGGTAACCGGGCGCCGGATAGCCGTGTCCGGGGTAACCGGGCGCCGGATAGCCGGGAGCAGGGTAGCTCGGTGCCGGGTA
This sequence comes from Fimbriiglobus sp., assembly GCA_031414395.1. Taxonomy (GTDB): domain Bacteria; phylum Planctomycetota; class Planctomycetia; order Gemmatales; family Gemmataceae; genus JALHQU01. The sequence continues at coordinate 887 of JANNVG010000289.1, read as the reverse complement.
TCCGCCGGGCACGACGTGCGGCGGGTAGGTGCCGCCGGGCACGAACGGCGCGGGCGCCACCGCACCGGGCGTGCCCGGCGGGTTGCGGGTTTCCGTCACGTTCGGCTGCCCATCCACCGGCTTCGGCGGGGTGAGCGGGCTACTGCCGCCGGGCGGCGGCTGGCCGGTTTGCGTGCGGAACACCGGCGACGGGAACAGAGCGGTCGGGCGGTTGTCCGGGGGGGCGGCGCGAACGACCGGAGCGGTCGGGGCGGTGTCCACCACGGTCACGCGGCCCAACGTGGCGGCGGGGCTGGGGGTCGGGGCGGAGGGTTGAGCCAAACCCGGTGCGGCGGCGAGCGCGAGGGCGACGCCAACTCCGGTCGTGCGGATGCCGTTCATTCCTGTCCTCCCTGACACGAGCCAACCCCAGCGGGTCGCGGCGGGCGTGGTGAGACGTGTCTCTGAGAATACGGTCGGCGGGCGGGTGGGAACGTGGACACCCGAAGCGGAGTGTGGGGGCCAGGAAACTTGTGTCGGCGGACGTGCTTTGCCGGTTCCGGAGGGCCGGCGAGGTGTGCCGGTTGTGCGGGAGGTAGGGCGACGGGGCAAATCCGACCGAACGGGCTGAAGGGACCGGGCGACTTGTGCCGAACATTTTACTGTCCACACTCCGGCGATGGACCGCCGGGGCGGAAGGAATCCCACCCGTCAGCCCCGAGGGGGACATGGTCATCCGTTTTGTTACCACCAGATTGATCCCGGCCGCCGCCACGCTGGGCGTGGCCATCACGGTCTACTCGTCGTCCGCCGCCGCCTTCTTCCCGCCCATACTCGGGTCCGACCCGCCGGTGGTGGTGGTGCCCCCGCCGCCCACCTCGCCGGTCACCCCGCTGCCGCCACCGGTC
>JANNVG010000288.1:0-3780 GCA_031414395.1 Fimbriiglobus sp. | reverse complement strand
GGTTATGTGGGACTACTACAAAATCACCCTGGCGCGGGGTAACCTTTTGGGGGAAAACGGGTGTTTGTGCAACCGGGACCGCAGTCACCGGGTGTGTTCAGGCTCACCCGTTCACTGCGTTCCCGGTTCCAGGGGAACATCACTTCTCGCCCAGCAGTTTCTTGGCGGCGGCCTTCAACTCGGCGTCGTCGCCCTTCCCCCACTCGTCCATCAGTTGGCAGAAGGCGTAGTTCGTCTTGCGGTCGGCGATGGAAGCGGGCGACAGCGCGCCCACCAGTGTCAATTTCGCCCCCTTCTTGGTGTCCTTGTCGGTGAGCGGCTTCACCATCGCCTCGGCCACCCCGCACGCCGACGGGTCGTACTCGTCCAGCCCGCCGAGCACCTCCGCCACCTTCGCTGCGCTGAAGATGCCGTTGCCCTCGACCCAGTGCCGCAGGGTGTGCAGCGAGTACACCTTCCGCCCCGGACCGACCGTCGCCACCAGGATGAAGGCCGACGACTTCGGCGGGGTCAGGTACTTCTTGTCGGTCGCGTCGAACAGTTGCGGTTCCACCCGCACGAACACCGTCGCCGTCTCCTGCCCTTTCACCTCCGGCCAGCCGGCCGCCCCACTTAGCTCCTTGCGGGTGATGTCGGCCCGCCCCTCCATGCCCCACCAGTTGGCGCCGGCGGTCGCCTTGGCCGCCACGAACGGCGTCCCGCCGGTTTTCCCTTCCAGGTCGATCACCGGCCCGTGCTCGCCCTTCTTGGTGTGGACGCGGAGCTGGTAGTACAGGTGGTACTCGTGGCCCTTCTGCACCGGCACGTCGCCCCACACGCTCGCCTCCACCGCGAACCCCGACTCGTCGCCGCGCACGCTGACGGCGGTTTTCACGTCCTTCACTTCGGCCCGGTCGAACCCGCCGGGAGGCCCGCCGCCCACCCACGACGGCCCCCACCCGTTGGACGGGCGTTGGGCGAAGGCGGGGGAGGCGGCGGACACGAGCAGGGCGGCGAGGAGCAGGCGGCGGGTCATGGCAGGTCTCCGAGTGGGGTTGTGGTGTCGAACTGCATCCCGTACCGGCGGGGCGACCGCGTGTGACGGCCGGGACGAAGAAAACCGACCGGGCACGCGGCCCGGTCGGTGGCGAATCGTGGCTGGTGTCACTTCTTCGGACTGGGGCGGTTGTACTCGCGGACCGCCTCCATCTTCGCCTTCGCCGCCGCCTTCAGGTCGGCGTCGTCGCTCGCGGCCAGGGTTTCGAGCACGTCCCAGAGGTCGCGGTCGCGGCCGAGCACGTCGTTCCCGTTGGCGGCGGGCAGGGCGGCGAGGATCTCTACCTTCGTGGCCGCCTTCACCTTTGGGTCGTCGAGCGTCCGGCCGAGCACTACCCCCACCCCGCTCTCCGCCTGCCGGTAGGCGTCCAGGTCGTCGAGCGACGCCTTCAGGCGGTCGCGGGCGACACCGGCCGACACCGCCGCCCAGTCCGCCAGCGTGTCGAGCAGCACAACCTTCCCGCCCTCCCCGACGACGGCGTGGAGGATGAGGGCGTTCGGCCGCGCCGGGGTCAGGTACTTGTCGGCGGTGGCGTCGTACAGTTGCGGTTCCACCCGCACGAAGTAGCCCGTCGTGCCGCCCTTCACCTCGGGCAGGTTCGTCATCCCGCTCAGTTCCTTCCGGGTGATGTCCACCTTCCCCTCCAGACCGTTCCACGTGCCGTCCTTCACTCCCCTTTTCAGACTGTAGCTGATGCCCTTCGGCCGGTCGGCGGTGCCGAGCACCGGCCCCTCGTCGCCCCTTTTGGTGTGCAGACGCAGTTGGTAGCGGAGTTCGTAGGTGTGCTTCTCCTCCACCGGCCCGTCCGCCCACAGCCACACCCCGACCGCCATCCCGTTGCCCGTCCGCGAGGTGGCCACCGAGGTGACGGCGGCCTCGACCTTCTCCGGCCGCTTCGGGCCGAGCGTGGAGCCGAAGGCTTCCGGCGACCCGCGGGAGCCGAGCCACGACGGGCCGTACTTGAAGTAGTCGGGCGGAAAGGTGGGGCCGTAACTGCGTGTCGGGCCGCCATTCTGGGCGACCGCGGGGGCGGTGAACACGGCCAACAGCAGCAGGGGGGTGAGCGTTCGCATGACACGACTCCGGAGGGGTGGTGTGGGTGGTCGCACACTGCCGATACTGTCGGGGTGGGTGCGTGTGACGCCACGGCCCGAGAATTCCCGGAGGGACGGCCGATGGCCCTGTGGCTGATGAAGCAGGAACCGGACGAGTACAGCTTCGCCGACCTGGAGCGGGACGGCACGACCACGTGGGACGGGGTGAGCAACCCGCTCGCCCTCAAGCACCTGCGGGCGTGTGCGGCCGGCGATCTGGCCTTCTACTACCACACCGGCAAGGAAAAGGCGGTGGTGGGTGTGATGGAGGTGGTGAGCGTCGTTCCCGATGCCGCGGACGCCAAGAAAGTGACACTCACCGTACGGGCGGTGCGCCGGCTGGCGAACCCGGTGACGCTGGCGACGGTGAAGGCCGACGCCGCGTTCGCCAAGTGGGAGTTGGTGACGCAATCCCGGCTGTCGGTCATGCCCGTGACGCAAGCGATGTGGGACCGCGTTGAGAGGTATGCGGCCGGCACGGTGAGGGTGAAAACGCCGAAGGCGTAGCGGTCGGCGGGCGAAATCACCCGCCTGTGGTCGCCGAATGACACACGCAGTTTTGCAGTCCCCACAGATTTTTCGTCGGGTGCCGTTGACGAACCTGCGGCGGTGCGATAAGGGTGTGAAGTTAGGTTTATTCCCCCGACTGGCGTGGATGGCTAGACTCGGGGGATTACCCGTCCTCACCCAGGAGTCCGCGTATCCCACCGTTCGACCGCAACGGCCCGCCTCGTCCGCCGGCCGGCCCCCGCCTGAATGAGCATATTCGCATCCCCACCATCCGCCTGATCGGGGCGGAGGGCGAGCAGCACGGCATCGTCCCCACCGCCCAGGCGATGGAGATGGCCCGCGAGGCCGGCATGGACCTCGTGGAGATCGCCGCCCAAGAGCGACCGCCGGTGTGCAAGATCATGGACTGGGGCAAGCACAAGTACGCCCAGAGCAAGAAGGCCCACCAGAAGACGCACCAGCAGAAGATCAAGGAACTGCGGGTGCGGCCGAAGACGGGCGAGCACGACGTGGACACCCGCGTCAACCAGGCCCGCAAGTTCCTCGATCAGGGGGACAAGGTGCTGCTCAAGGTGCAGTTCCGCGGGCGGGAACTTCAGCACATCGAAGAGGGCCGGCGGATCGTGGACGCCATGCTCGAACAGCTCGCCGACGCCTGTAAGGTGGAAAGCCCGCCGCGGATGGAAGGCAAGCAGATGACCGCCCTGCTCGCCCCGAAGGGGAGCGGCGGCAGTCCGGCCAAGCCGAACAAGCCCAAGTCGGACAAGCCGAAGCTGCCCAAGCCGAAGTTCGAGAGGCCGCCCGCCCCGCCGAAGCCGGCCGCGGAAGGCGCGCCAGCCGCGGACGCCGCGCAGCCTTCGGCACCGGCTGCCGCACCGGCCGCCGCACCGACGGCCAAGCCGCCCGCCCCGCCGACGAAGCCGGCGTCCCCGTCCGCGTGAATCTTCTTGTAGGGCGGGTCGAGCGGCCGGGACCGCGGTGGTCTGTCCGAGTCTCGAATCGACTGACGTACAGAGCCGCCGGGCCCCGCGGCCCCGCCCCCCCCCCCCGCCCTACAAGAAGATTCACGCGGACGGGGACGCCGGCTTCGTCGGCGGGGCGGGCGGCTTGGCCGTCGGTGCGGCGGCCGGTGCGGCAGCC
>JANNVG010000287.1:0-4996 GCA_031414395.1 Fimbriiglobus sp. | reverse complement strand
CGATTCCAACCCACCCGGCGGCTCACGCCGCTCGGCTCGCCGGTGTGTTCACTTCGGCGTCGGCGCCTTCACCCCGCCGCCGGTGGGCGTGGCCGCCCGCGGCAGCACCCGCAGCTCGTCCTTCCACCCCTTCGGCACCTCCACCGGGGTGAAGTACGCGGCGTCGATCCCCTTCGGGTTCACCTTCGGGTCCTCGAAGTCCCACGTCTCGGTCGTCTGCCCGGCGTCGCGCTTCAGGATGACCATCCGCGGGATGTACGCCCGCTCCTTGAACTTCGCCCCGCACAGGGCGACGGTCAGCGTCTCGAACTCCTCCTTGTCCACCGCGTACACCGGCTTGATGTCCAGGATGACGAAGTTGTCGTCCTCCTTGCCGGTGGTGATGGTGAACCGCCCGGCCAGGCCTTTCGCCGACGGCCCGGACATGAGTTCGAGCAGCAGGTTGTTGCCCGCCCCGTTCGGCCCGAGGGCCGCTTGCGTCCGCACCTTCCGCGTGCCGTCGTACTCGTAGATGGTCTTGCCGGTGCTGATGATCATCTTGTCCGGCGGGTTGACCTCTTTGCCGGGGGCGGCCGACTTGGCCATGTCCATGCGGGCCAGGTTGGGCGTCATCAGCCAGATGGACACGTCGAACTTGGCGTCCCGCTTGAGCAGCGTGTCGGCCTGCGTCATCTTGGCCGCGGCGTAGTACGTCTTCACGTCCTTCATCGCCCCCTCCCACCCGAGCAGGTGCTTCATCGTCTTCTCGTCGGGCGACAGCGGGGCGGGCGGGGCGGCCTTCAGCGGGTCGGACGGCAACTGCCCGCCGGCCGGCACCAGTCCGGGGGTGACTCCCGGCGTGGTGCGGGGCGGCGGCGTTGGGGTCGGGTGGGTGGCGGGCGTGTTCGGGAAGCCGGACACCGGCTTGAGCGGCTCGACCGGGGCCGGCCCCTGGGCGACCACCAGCGGGGCGGCGAGCAGCACCGACGCCACGGCCAAACGGGTTCGACGGAACATTCCGACCTCCGGGGAACGGCGCACGGGCACCCACAGGGAGGGCGGTATACCGTCGGCGGTCGGGCGGCGGAAGGCCGAGTGCGCGGGGGAAGGTGCCCAGGGCTTGCGCCCTGGGCTAAGGTCAGTCGCCGCTCTGCGGCTCGGGGCGAAGTCCCGGAGGGACGGTTGACCTTAGCCCAGGGCGCAAGCCCTGGGGCACCGATTCAGTCGGCGTTCGCGTCTTTGTCGTCGTCGGTGGGCAGTTCGCCCGCCCCGCGGCCGTTCCGCCGGGCGTCCTGTTGCACCTTGTGTACGGCCAGATCGCGCCGCAGTTTGGCCTCGTGGTCCTCGCGGATGATGCGGTACTGAAGGAGGGCGTACCGGCGGGTGGCCATCGCGTCGGCGAACGCGAACCCGAACACCACCAGCACCAGCAGCACCACGCCCGTCCAGTACCCGCCCCACACTTTCAACAGGGTCTTCTGATCGGGCGTCAGGTCGGGCTTGTTCGCCGGGTCGGCCGCCTCACCCGTCGCGATGAGGGCGTCGATCTGCTGCTCCAGGCCGGACAGGAACGCGGCGGCGATCAGCCCGCCGATGACGGCCAGCAGGATGCCGGTGACGAGCCGCCGGCGGTACCGCCCGCGGAGGTACGCCAGCTCGTCGCTGGGCACGTGGGTACGGGCGCGGAGGGCGGCACGCCCGCGGAGTTGGAACCAGCCGGTGAGCAGGCCGAACGCCACCAGCCCGACCGCCAGGGTGTACGCGACGGCGGTGGTGGTCACGGCGGCTCCGGGCGAAGTGGGTGGGGGAACTATACCGCGAAATGGAACCGCGACCGCCTGGGTGCGGGTCTGCATGCCCCCCCCGCTCCCTGGCGGTCGCGGTTCCAATCAATCCAGGCCGGCGGACTTCCGCCGCGGGGCCTGCCGCGCCTCGACGGGCGTCTTGGCGTCGAGCGCCTGCCAGTCCGTCACCGCCCGCGTCTGCCCGGCGTCGGCGGTCTGCTTCCCGCCCGCCACCGCGGTCACGGCGTTCGCCAGCAGTGCGTTCACGGCTCCCACGTCGGGCGTGCGGAGGGCGAGCGCCGGGTTGATGGTGCCGGGGGCCACGTAGTCGTTCACGGCGGCGGTCAGGTCGGCGGTGCGGGCGGCGTCGAACCCGTACTGCTCCCAGTGGGCGGTGCTGGGGGTGGCGTGCTCGATGCGGAGCGGCCCGCCGCCGACGGTCGCGTTGGCCACCGCCGCCGCGCTGCCCGCCGGCCCGCCCAGTTCGGCCAGCAGCGCCCACGCCGCGTCCGGGTGCGCGGCCGACTGCCGCACCACGCCCGTCAGCCCGCCGCCGGCGTACAGCGGCACGCGGTTCACGCTCGTCGTCTTCTGCCGTTTCCCCGCCGTGTCGTAGTAGGCGTCCGCGCCCGGCACCGAGGCCACGCCGAACTTCGCGTCCACCGCCCCCGTGCCGGCGTCGCGGGGCAGCTTGGCCAGGTCGCCGATGGGCACCACCGCCGCCACGGCCGACCCGGACACGAGCGAGTCGATCACGTCCCCCGCCTCGGTCGGTCGGCACTTGGCCGTTTTCTCGAACCAGCGGAACGCCTCGCCGAACGCCGGCCCGCCGATCCGCACCTCCCACTGGTCGGGGGCGCGGTCCCGCAGCACGTCCACGTCGGTGTAGAACGACAGCCCGCGGACGTACGGGTCGGGGCCGCGCGTGTCCGTCGGGTTGCCCCCGCCGGTGGCGATCACGCGGTCGTAGCAGGCGGCGATCTGGCCGAACGTGGTGGCCGCCGCGGCCGGGTCCGATGGCAGTGGCGGCAGGCCCGGCTTGCCGGTGCGGGCGGTGGCGAACAGCCCGACCTCGGCCAACTCTTCCCACGTGCGGACGGGCAGCGGGGCGCGGAAGTGCTTCTGGCGGAAGGCGTCGGCGAACGGGCCGTCGCCGAGTACGTCCGCGCGGTACACGAGCACGTAGGCTTCGCCCACCAGCGGCACGGCGTACCGATCCCCGCCCCAGTGGGCCAGGCGGCTCTGGTACACGCCGAGCAGCCCGCCCCACTGAAAGGCCGACCCCTCGCCGGTGATGGCGGCGGGCACCGGCCGCAGGGCGGCGGGCGGGTCGAGGCGGCCGAGGCGGGCCGGGGGCACGAGCAGCACGTCGGCCAGGGCTTCGTCCGTGACCTGTTCGACGGTGGCCGCATTCCGGTGCGCCCACGCCTGTGCCCGCGGCACGAACACGCCGGCCGTCTGCGGGTCGGCGCACCACACTTTCAGCACGGCGTCGGCGTGCGTCTTCTTGGCGGTCGGCTGGTCGGGCGGCTTCGTGCCGCACCCGCACCCGGCCGCCAGCCCGAGGGCGAGTGCGGCCACAATTCCCGACAGCCGGCGTGAAGGCGGGCGGATTTTCGCTTGCATCGGCACTCTCCCTGCGTTCTAATACGTTATGGGGATGTGATTGGGTCTGTCGCCCGCGACGTGACCACCCCAGGCTCGCAGGGCCGGTGACTCGCCACCCGCACGGCCGGCCGACTCGCACGCCGAGGGTGGGTGCCATCAGACCGCCCACCGTCGTGATGAAGGACTCCCACGTTATGAAAGTGAACCTGGTCGTCACCGCCTCCGGTCCGAACAACGGGCGGGCCATTCCCGTCGGGGTGGCGAAGTTCGTCATCGGCCGCGACCCCGGCTGCCACCTGCGGCCGGCCAGCCAGGCGATCAGCAAGCAGCACTGCGCCGTTCACTTGCGGAAAGGGCAGGTGTGGGTGCAAGACTTCGGCAGCACGAACGGCACCCTGGTGAACGACGAACCCGTTCAAGGCGAAATGCAGGTGAAGGACGGCGACTCGCTCAAGCTCGGCCCGCTCGAATTCCGCCTCCAGATCATCCCCACCCCCACGCCGGCCGACGGCACCCCGCTGCCCGACAAGCTGAAGCCGCTCTCGGCCGTCGGCGTCAAGCCCGCCCCGGCCGGCCCGGTGGCGATCAAGTCGTCCGGCGGGGTGGACTCCGACACCGACGACGGCATGGTGGCGCTGCCGAAGGCGGCGGGCGGTGGCGACGACGACGCGGCGGCCATGCTGCTCGGCATGGACGATGGCCCGGCCGGCGAGACGGCCAGCGTGCCCGAAGGCAGCACGGTGATGGAACTGCCCGCGTTCGACGCCGCCGGCCGGCCCATCCAGCCGAAGGCGCCGGACAAGCAGCCGACCCCCGAGTCGGCCAACGCCGCCGGCGACCTGCTCAAGAAGTACTTCCGCCGCACCAGCGGGTGACCCCGCGGCGGCCGGCGCCTCTCTCTCCCCCGCGGGCTTCCGTCGGCAACGGCGGAAGCCCGCGGTCGTTTGATGTGGCACACGGCGGGGGTGGCCGTTGCGAACCCGGTCTTCGCCGAGTGTCACTCGGAAGGCGAACGGCGCGACGTGAGTCCGCCGGTGCTGTCCGGGTGGCCGAGTCTCGCCGAGAGTCAGAGTGTGGGTTCGGCGGGAGTGACGAGCGTGCCGTTGGAGAAAGCCGTCACGCGCACCACGCGGACGGTACTGGAACACGCCGTCATTGGCCTGATGGAACGGCGGGCCGGCCCGCCACCGCCCACTGACGAGCGGGAGAAGGAGATTGACATCGACCTCGCCGCCGGCGAGTACGAGGCGGAGTGACGGGCGGGTGTTCGGAAGACCGGTTACGCGGGTGGCCCGTCCGATTTCGGTGCGAAGTTCTGAAACAGTTGAAGCAGGATCGCCTCGATCTGGGCCGCTTCTTTCAACCCGATCTTCTTCGCCGCGGCGTGTGCCCACATCAGGTCTTTCACGGCCGGCTCCAGGTCTTCCGCATTCCCACGCTCGATGAGGGCGAGGGCGATTTGTGCTCGCAACACCACCAATGATTGCACGTCCCCCAGCCGCTCGAACACCGGCAGTTGCTCCTCCCGGCGGATCCGCAGCGCCTCGTCCAACTGCCCGCGGGCCTGGAGGATGTCGGCGATCTTCCCCATCGTCACCGCCTTCGACCGCACGTCGCCGAGGTCG